>NZ_WXYI01000020.1:0-35753 GCF_009872315.1 Gordonia sp. YY1
CGGTGGTGATCCGGTGTAGTTCTTGCACGAGTTCGGAGGCGCGGGTCGACGGCACGACGTCGGAGTTCGAGATCTCGGTCAAGACGGTCACCCCCCGATGCCGCTGGTGCGAATGTATGTTCGAACTCGACTGTACTCGCTATTGCGTTGTGGTGCAACGAGAATCCGGACGGCTCACCGCCGAAGAACTTGTCGGTGGGTTGGTGTAAAGGGATGGAATCCCGCTACCGGCCTTTACCTCAAGGAAAGAGGATCGACCGGAACACCTGCGGAATGCGCGACCATCCCGGCCGTGCCGCGTAGTGGGTGAGGGCTTCCGACGCAGAATTGTTCGACTTCGAGGTGACATAGACCGGCGACGCCGGGGCGATGGTCGATTCTCCGCCCAACCACGACCGCGGGAAGGGGCGGAAGGAACCGTAGACCACCGATCTCTCCGGGTTGGGAATCAGCAATCCGTTGTGCACCACGCCGATTCCGCTGCCCACGTCGTCCAGGGTGTTTCCCGGGTAGGCGCCCCAGCTGAGCGTCGGCGACAGAAACGCGAACGCCGCCCAGCAGTTCACCCCGATCGCTCCGTAGTGCAGCTCGGCGAGCGACTCCTCGAGACGGGGCCCGAGGTCCTTGCGATCGCGTGGGGCGATGATGACACTGGCGCCGAGCTGGCCGTCGAGCCTGGTGTTCGCGAAATGCACGGCGTCGCGCAGGAATGCGGCTCCGGTACCGGGTAACTCGGTGTGTCCCAACACCAGGGAGAAGAACTCCGTTGTGTACATGGCGTCGGATGTGGAGTCGTCGACCTGGACGAGCAGTCGGCCACCGTGGTGTTCGGCGTGCGGATACTCCTGCTCGGCGAGGCTCATCTTGCGGTCGCTGCCCGGATACCACGGTGCCCGCGGTGGGATCTTGTCGAGGAGTGAACGGATCGCGTCGAGGAACTGCGAACGTTGGGGCCACGACGAGCTCAGGATGAGCGACTGACCTGCGATGCAATTGTGTCCGGCATTGTGGATTCGTTGAGTGACAACATGTTCGGCCTGGTACCTGATGTCTGCATCGGACCACTTGCCGGGAACGACGATCATCGGTGACACGCCACCGAGTTCGCTGGTGATCGGCTTGGTCAACAGCGGGGTTCCCTCGGCTCGACGCCGTTCCCCCTCCTCCCCGGGACCCCACACGATCGCGTCATGCGCGGCACGGCTACCGGTGATGTGCACATGGCTGATGCCTGGATGTGAGGTCAGATACTCGCCGGTCTCGATGTCGCCGTTGACGATTCGCATCACGTTGGCTTCGATGAGCGGCGCGAACGCCTCGAAATAGATCCCGTGTAGATCGCGAAAGGTCGGATTGAGTTTCAGGATCGACGCCCGGTTGTACGCCACGAGTTCGTAGAGCACGTCATAGGGCCCGATCAGCGTGGCGTTTCCGGCCCCGAGGACGAGGCCGACTCCGCCGGAGTCACCCGGGGTGAGGGTGCCGAGACCGGCGCCGGCGCGGACTTCGCCGAAGCCGACCCCGGTGGCATCCAGATCTCGCCGGCCAGACCGTTGAACAGCAGTGCTTCCTGCAGTCCGAGCGGCATTGCCTTGAAGGTCAACCGCCCGCCCGGTGCGCTGCCGGTGCGGATGCCGTCCACCGGGCTCCCTCCGGCAGCGACCACGCGTAGGGTCTTCGCGAGCCTGGTCAGCCCGGCCATGATGATGTACGGACCGGACAGCCACTCCTCGCCACGCACCGATGGGGGAGTGGACTTGATGCGGATCGCGACCTCCGCCCAGCGTCGACTGACCTTGTCGACGGCCGTTCGCGTGCGTAGGAGCAGATCCGCGCGTTCTTCGAGCGGCATCGCCGTCCAGGTGGCGACGCCCTGCGCGAGCTCGTCCAGCATGCCGTCGAGTTCGGCATGCGCCGGCGGAGAAACCCCGGCCGTCATGACGTCCAGTGTCGCACCGCGCGTGGTGGGTGGCCAGACCGACGAGCGAATTCCTCGGCACGGGTCAGCCGCCGGAGACGATGCGTACGTCTGGTAGGTCTTTATCCAGACCCACCGATCGAAGGAGATCTCCATGGACGTCGCAGGCAAGGTTGCCATCGTCACCGGCGGTGGGGGTGGGATCGGTGGTGCGCTCGCGCACGCCCTGGTCGAGGCGGGCGCGAAGGTCGTGGTCACCGACCTCGACGCGGCGTCGGCGGACAGTGTCGCAGATGCACTCGGCGACTCCGCCGTCGCGATCGCCGGTGATGCCTCGAGCGACGACCACATCGATGCGGCCGTCCGCCTGGCCGAGTCCACCTTCGGGCCGGTCGACCTGTATTTCGCGAACGCCGGTATCGGACGTGGTGGCGGCCTGGACACCGACGAGGCGATGTGGGATCTGGCGCTCGACGTCAACCTGCGCAGCCACATCCGGGCGGCGCGTCGTCTCGTGCCGGAGTGGGTCGAGCGGGGCGGCGGATACTTCGTCAGCACGGCGTCGGCTGCCGGACTGCTCACCCAGATCGGCAATGCGCCGTACTCGGTCACCAAGCATGCCGCCGTTGGTTTTGCCGAGTGGCTCAACATCACCCACGGCGACGACGGTGTGCGGGTCAGCTGTCTGTGCCCGATGGGCGTCGACACCAAGCTGCTCCGGCCCGAGGACGACTCGGCCACGCCGGACCAGAAGCTGATGCAGAAGGCCGTCGAGACCGCCGGTGAGGTCCTGACCCCGGGTGCGGTCGCCGCGATCGTGCTGGAAGCCGTTGCCGACGAACGATTCCTGATCCTCCCGCACGCCGAGGTGCTGGACATGTACCGGCAGAAGGGCGCCGACTACGACCGCTGGCTGCGCGGTATGCGCCGCTACCAGCGATCCCTGGCCTGAGGCGCTACTCGAAGTACCGGCGCGGAACGTCGACGAGCATCGTCGTGATGTCGGCGTCGCTGACGCCGCGTTCACGCAGCGCGGGCAGGACGTCATCGCTGATGTGGCGATAGTTCCACTTGGGCAGCGCCTGCTTCTTCGCCTCGTGGTCGAACCAGTCGATGAAGCACGACGCGTCGTGGGCGAGTGCCATGCGGTCGGCGTAGCCGCGCTTGCACAGTTCGGCGACCGTGTTCACGCGGTCCTCGAACGGCAACAGCAGATCGAGACCGAATCGGTCCATGCCCAGGATGGAGCCGGCGTCGGCGATCTTCATCAGGTAGTCGAGGTCGACGCTGTCGCCGGAGTGGCCGATGACCACCTTCGTGAGATCGGCACCCTCCTCGGCCAGCACCCTCTGTGCCACCAGACCCGACTGGGTGTGCGGGTTGGTGTGCACGGTGATGGGTGCACCCGTCTGCGCGCTGGTCTGCCCGACGGCTCGCATCACGCGTTCGACGCCGGGCGTCAGGCCCTGCTCCTCGATGGCGCACTTGAGGAATGCGGCGCGTACGCCGGTGTCGGCGATGCCCTCGGTCAGGTCCTTGGTGAACAGATCCACCAGCGGTTCGGGTACGTCGAAGAGCAGGCCGGGACCGGCGTAGTGGAACTGGAAGGGTATGTCGTTGTAGGTGTAGAGCCCCGTCGCGACGACGATGTTGAGGTCGATCTGCTCGGCGATCCGCTGGATGCGCGGAATGTACCGGCCGAGACCGAGAACCGTGGGATCGAGGATGGTGTCGATCCCGAGTTCCTTCAGTTCGGCAAGGTCGTGAACGGCCTCGGCGACCTTCGCGTCCTCGTCCCAGTCGTCCTGGTAGTTCTGCCGGAATTCCTCGCCGACGATGAAGACGTGTTCGTGCACAAGCACTTTGCCGAGTTCGGCGGAATCGACCGGGCCTGCGGCGGTGTGGACGGTGGCCACGAGAACCTCCTCGCCGGGTCGCCTCGTTGCGCACCCGCTGGGCCGACCCTAACCGACCGACCTCGGGCCTGTACGACGTTTCGACGGCACTCGAGACGTAGAGCGATGAGTTCCGGATGGGCGGCTGGTCTGTCATCGTGACGACAACGCAGTCCCCGCGAGCACAGGAGCATTCCGATGGGAAAGATCCACGTCCACGAATTCATCACCCTCGACGGCAGTTACGAGAACCCCGGTTTCACGATGCCGTACGGGTTCACCGACCGGATGAGCGAGGTGGTGGGCGGTTTCACCGGCGCGTGCGATGGCATCCTGTTGGGCCGCAAGACGTTCGAGATGTTCGGACCCGCCTGGTCGAAACGCACCGTCGACGACGACCCCGGTGCGCCGTTCTTCAACGAGACCACGAAATACGTCGTGTCCGGCACGCTCGACGAGGCGACGGGCTGGCAGAACTCCGAGGTCATCGGGGCGTATGACCCGGAGAAGATTCTGAAGCTCAAGAACGAACACGACCTGTACATCAGCGGCAGCGGCACTCTCGTCCGAGCTCTGCTGCACGACAAGCTGATCGACGAACTCCACCTTCTCGTCTACCCGGTGGTGCTCGGCACCGGCGCACGCCTCTTCGACGGCCTCGCCGACCTACCGCTCACGCTGGTGGAGACGGAATCCTTCGACAACGGCGTGGTGCACCTGTCCTACTCGTCCACCGGCGAAGGCGTCAGGTGAGTTCCATCGCGCTGAGGAGCAGCTGCGCCACCTCGGCGTAGGCGCGGTGCTCCGCCTCGCAGAACGCGATCTCCTCGTCGCCGAGTTCGGCCTTGCGGGCCGAGGCGAGGTTGTCCATCCACTCGCGCATCTCGGCGGCGCAGATGTCGAAGAACTCGTGGACACGTTCGGGATCGCGCCGGCACGCGATGAGCACGGTGGTCGGGGACAGCTTGTTCCCGGGCTTCTGGTTGACGCGCAGCAGCGCCAGCAACGCTCCGGGAAGGCGTTCGCCGCGACACCGGTGTGCGGCTTTCCGGCCGCCCTCCAGACGGGCGATCATCTCCGCGCGGGCCGAGCCGGCGAACTCGTCCCAGCGGCGCAGCGCGGCGTCGAGATTGGCGGGGCTGAACACGGCGACGTCGAGGCGACGTTGCGCGTACACGAGGCCGTTGCGGACGACCACGGCGATCTCCGGCCAGCGCGGCGAGAACTCGGAGACGAGCATCCCGAGGACCGACGGGGCCGGCACCGCCGAACTCAGAATCGTCACGATCTCCAGCGCGCGTGCGTCGCGCGTGGGCCGGAGGAGCGACGTGCCCGACGACCGCAGGAAGATGGCCTTGCGGGGGCTGATCACCACCGGCCGGCCCGCTGCCGCCATCGCCGCCCGGACGAGCTCGACGAGATGGTCCTTGGACTGCGGCACGACCCCGGTCTCGGCCGGTGCGTCGAGCGGATGGGCCAGCGAGGCGAAGCGGATCGTGTCGGCATTGGTGGTCTCCGGGTCGAGCGCGTGCGCACCCAACTCGCGGCCGTGACCGTCGGCTCCGGAGGCGTGGTCGGTGGACTCGGCGTCGGCCGAACCCGACGTCAGTTGATGCCGGGAGTAGGACGGGTCGCCGATGCTGACGAAGGACGGGTGGATGACTCCCCAGACCTCGCGGAGCGCTCGTACCGCCGCCCGGGCGAGGTCACCGAAACGGTGGTCGGCGACCTCGTAACAGAAAGCGCTGCGACCCTCGAGCCGGCACCAGCCCCGGTCGACGATGAAGGTCGCCTGCCGCATCCAGCGGTCCTTGTCGGTCCACGTCAGATCGCCCGCGGAGATGGTGCAGCGCAACCGGTCCTCGTCGGCGACCGCAAACGTCATCCGCCTGCGCCAGCCACCGGCCGCGGCCTCGACCACGGTCAACGACTGACCGGGCGCCAGCTGCGGCACGCGGTCCGCGAGGGTGTCGGTGAAGTCCCGCCATGCCGCCTCGACGACGGCATCGAAATCGGGGGACATTCGCACTCCTCAAGCTGGGGTCCTCGTGAATGACGGCCGCCGGCGAACCCGCGGAACTCGAATATTACGACGCCTTCCTGACACCCGGGTGAGATCTACAGCCGAGAGGAATGCCTCCTCGATTCGTCCCTCGCCGCTTCGGGGCAGTCGGATTCGCGGTAGGCCGAATGCCAGGGGAGTCGACGGTCGAGGTAGTCCGCACAGGTCAGCCGCGAGTGTCGTGGTGTGAGACCGGTCAGCGACTCCCACGTCACCGAGTTGACGATCCGAACGGCGGCCGACCCCATGCGGGTCGGGTGCCACGTGTCGGCGGACTCGAGCGGACCGATCACCCGGGCGACCGCGGTGCGCGGTGGGGTGCGGGCCTGCTCTGCCCGCGAGATGTCGCAGAGGACGCAGGTACTCGCCGACGCGTGGTGGCGGCGTCGTGCCCAGGATTCGGCCCGCATCGGAATCACCGTGAGTTGCACGAGCGTTCCGCGCGGATCGGGTCCCCGGCTCGTGTGGGTCGACGGCGCGACCAGTTGCCGGTGACCGCCCGTACCCGTCCGGTACGACGCCAGGGTCTGTTGCGTGGGCACCTCGATGTAGTCGTCGGTGTCGAAGTCGGGCGTGCCGGTGAACACCTTCCCGCTGATCGCGTTGACCCCGTCCACGCCGATCATCACCAGGAACGGGTGCTGATGCGGCGAGGAGAAGTCGATCCACGTCGCTTCGGACTGCCACATCGGGATCACGGCGTCGGCGTCACCCGTCGGAGAGCCCTGCGCGAGACGCAGCGTGGTGTCGGCGGTGAGTCCGGCCCGTTCGGTCAGATCACCGGCGCGCAGTGTCCGGGGAAAGGTGACATGCAGACGGGCGTCGGATCCCAGCTCGGGGAAGGTGAAGGTCAGCGTGCCGTGATCGGTGGTGAGGGTCATGCAATGCTCCGATGGAATGCCCGGGCGGGGTCGCGCGCAGGAGACCCCCTACCGATATAGCTCACGCACCACCGTCGCGCCCGCGTACGGAACCGAAATCCTCCGGATGGACTACCCGGAATGCGCCAGGTGGGGAAGCGGTGTCGTGCGCGCGGTCACTTGGCCGTCGGGCGACTGTCGGCCGCGTCGTCGGAGAGGACGACGACACGGAGCGCGGCGCGCAGATTGTGGGTCGTCGCACGCCAGGCGTCGGCTTCATGACGGCATGCGTCGGCTTCGGCCGCATCGGAGGCCGCAGTCGCGTCGGCCGCCGAGCGTCGCCAGCTGAGGTACTGCTCCTCACAGGTGTGGATGAACGAGAGGATGTCGGCCTGGTTGTACCGGCAGATCTTCGCGACCTCGCGGGCGCTCAGCGACCGGCCGTCCGGGTCGAGTTCGAGCAGCGTCTGCAACGCATCCGGCAGGCGTTCCTCGGTCTCAGGACGAACCGGCGTCGCGCTCTGCGTGATCTGCTCGATGACGTTGGGCGCGCAGTCCGCGAGGAAGCTGAACCACTCGGCGAGCGCAGAACTCAGGTTGTGAGGGTGGAAGACCGCGCATTCGAGGGTCAGTGTCGCGAACACCTCGTTCTGGAGGAGGTGCACCCGGACCGCAGAACCCATCGTCGGCTGGGCCGCGACGATGTCGGCCGCACGTCTGCGGTCGGTGATGTCACCGGCCAGGCGCGCGAAGAACTCGAGACGGGGCGCGTCCGAACGGGGGCTCAGCCACGACGAGACGGGCTTGGTCGGGAGGGCGATGTCGCCGTCGGCGTCGGTCTGGATCCGGCAGCCGGTCAGGTCTTCGAGCGACCCGACGAGCAGTGCGCGCAGATGATCGTCGTCGAAGGGCTGGACGGCCACCTCGATCTGCGGTTCCGCACGTGCCGCGGGAGTGTGGTCCAGGAATGCCGGGTGCACGACCTCCCAGACCTGACGCAACGTGGCCACCGTCGCATGGGCGAGTTCGTCGACGCGTCGACGACCCACCTCGTAGATGTGGGTGCGGTTGCGCAGCCGACGCCAGCCGAGCGCGTCGAGCATCTCGAGATGTTCGAGGAAGTACTCCTCGGTAGGGTGCAGATCGGTGTCGTCGATCGTGCACCGCAGGCGGTTCGAACCGGTGAGGGTGAAGCGCAGTCTGCCGTGAGGACCTTCGGGGATCAGGGGATCCTGCTGGATGGTGAGTGTCGAACCGGGGGTGAGGTTGGCCAGGCGGTCGCCGACGTGAAGCTGGAATGTGCGCCAGGCGTCATCGATGTTCGAGTCCACGGTGAAGTCGGTTGTCATGTCGACTTCCTTTCTCGTGCGCTGAGATCGAAAGTGCCCAGTGCTGCGGGGTGCAAAACGTGCGTCGGGTTGCGGTCGGTGTCGATGGGGACGAGCAATCCGGATGAGCCGGCTCAGACGATGACCGACCGCGAACCTCTTCGGGACCAGGTTAGGTGACCGGGGAGACATTGTTGGTCGGTTGATCAGACCTGATGCTGGAACCGTACCGCGCTCGGGGTCAACCGGCTGACTCAGCAGGCGGTAATGCCAGGAACGCGGGCATCACAGCAGGTCAGAGCATTTCGACTTTCATGCGGCCGGCGACGAGTAAGGCACCTCCGCCGGCGACTCCGGTGCCTGGCCGGGCTCCTCGGGTGGCGGGACGTACTCGCTGGTGGTCGGTTCGGTGGTCGTCGGTGTCTCGGTATGGGTTTCCGCCGGTGGCGGAGCCTCGTAGGTCGACGCGTCCGCCGGCGGGGCCGACCTCGGGATCTCCGGCGGTACGGCGGTCTGGGATGCGGGGCTCTCGGATTCGGACTTCGGGGACGCGGGATTCTCGGACGAACCGGACGACGGCGCCTCGGACGAACCCGATGCACCGGAACCCGGCTGCTCCGACGAGTCGGAGGCGGGTGCGCCGGCCGGCAGGCCGTTGTCCTTTGCGGCACGCTCTACGACGGCCGGCGCGGCGGCCGGGTTGCCGGCCTCGAGCAGTCCGTTGCGTTCGGCGTCCTCGTCGGTGCCCGCCGCGAAGGGGGTGTTCAGGTCAGCCGGAGTGGGCAACGGTTCGGAAAGAGGTGGCAGTCCCGACAGATCGAGCAGTCCGCCCATCGTCCGAGGCAGGATCTCGCCGGTGAGGAAGTTCAACAGCTGCAGGACCGACCCGCTCGTCCCCGCGACCGGTGTGGGTGCGCCCGGAACGATCGTCGACGTCCGGCTGACCGCGGTGACGTTCTGGTTGTTGTAGGCGATGCGGGTGACCTCGCGGCTCTGGTAGCCGGACCACGGCTGACCTTCGAGCCGGTAGCCGCCGAGGGGTGCCGAGACCGGTGGTGCAAGGGGATTGCCGCTCGAGCACATCGTGCGCGGGACGCCCGCTGCGTCGACGTACACCGACGTGCCGCGCTGCAGGACCGACTGGAACGGTTCGGCCCGCCCCGACGTGTACGTGTGGTTCGTGACCCAGGTGTCGGCGGTCAGGACCACCGGGGTGAGGGTGTTGAGGTAGTGCGGGATGGCGGCGGTGCTGATCCCGAAAACGCTCGTCCAGGCGGCGGCCGTCGCCGGATCGGCCATGAGCCGGTCGCTGAGTGCCGCGGTGTCGCACGCGGAGGTGTCGCCGGTCGCGTACAGACCGGCCTCGGTGCCGTTGACCGCGCGGCCACCCAGGTCGGGGGCACCGACGCTCGCCGAGAGAGCGACGTTTCCCGGCAGGTTCCCCGCACCGGCGACGAGCACCGGGTCGGTGAACGGATCGACGCCGGGATCGTTCGCCGCGGCCAGCGTGAGGCCGGGTACGTAGATGTCACCCTTGCGGGCCTTCACGACGAAGACGATCCCGGCGGCGAGCACGAGGGCCAGGACGACGACGATCGCACCGAGAACGAGTGTGAGGGCCCGCCGGTTCTGGGGCTGGGGAGGGCTCGCACCGAACGGCGTCGAGGGATGGATCGGGAAACCGGGCGGATAAGTCATCGGGGCGAACTCCTCTTGCCGACGCGCCGGCGACAACGGACGCGGTCGTGGCGGGCGGAGGCGCTCGCCGAGTTCGAGTATCAGCGGCGGGCCGGACGCCAGCAAGGCCTGACCAGCGAAGATCGGTCATCTGCGGCCAAATCTCGACCGTTCGGACCACTCGGTGTAACACCGCGATCGACGGACCCGACAAACCGGTCTGGGTCCGGGGGACAGGCGTCCCGCTCAGATCCGCCCGAACACCATCGACTCGTCGATCTTGCTGATGCGGTGGTCGATCGCGTCGCGGTAGTAGTTGTGGCGGACCTTCCAGTGCCCGTGGGTGCCCGACTTCGGCAACGCGTCGGGCGACCGCTCGACGTATCCGGCCTTGAGATCCCACAACGGTTGAGATGCCATCGGCTCCGAACCGAGATGCGGGTAGGCGTGGGTGTAGCCGTTCTCGCGCATGTACTTCACCAGGTTCGCCACCGACCGCGCCGTCATGTCGGCGCGCAGCGTCCACGAGGCGTTCGTGTAACCCACCGACCAGGCGAGATTGGGGACGTCCTCGAGCAGGTGGCTCTTGAAGACGAAGCGGTCGTGTGGCTTCACCTCGTCACCGTCGACGCGCAGGCGCGTGCCGCCGAACCCGAGCAGCTGCAGACCGGTGGCCGTGACGATGATGTCGGCATCGAGATGCCGTCCCGAGGTCAGGCGCACGCCGGTCTCGTCGAAGCGGTCGATGTGGTCGGTGACCATCTCGATCGATCCCTCGGTGATGCCGTTGAACAGGTCGGCGTCGGGAACCAGGCACATGCGTTGGTCCCACGGGTTGTAGGTCGGGTTGAAGTGGATGTCGACCGGATAGTCCTCGGGCAGGTTCGCGGCGACGTTGGCGCGGATGAGTTTCCGGCCGAGCTTCGGGAAGCGGTGGGTGAGATGCACGATCGCCGCGGTCTGCGTCGCATAGCGCAACCGGATCGCCCGGTGGGCGGCGGCGGGCGGAAGCAGTTTCTTGAGGGCCGGTGCGAGGTAGGCCTTCTGCTTCGACGAGAAGATGTACGACGGTGAGCGCTGCAGCATCGTCACGTGGGCGGCCTGGTCGGCGAGGTTCGGGATGAGGCTGACCGCCGTCGCGCCGCTGCCGATGACGACGACGCGTTTGCCGCGGTAGTCGAGATCCGCCGGCCAGTGCTGCGGATGGATGATCTGCCCGGTGAAGTCCTCGGCGCCCGCGAACCGGGGTGTGTAGGGCTGGTCGTAGTCGTAGTAGCCCGTCGCGAAGACCAGGAAGCGGCAGCGGTAGGTCTCGGACCGCTTGTCCTCCCCGTCGCCGACCTCGACGCCCAGCGTCCACGTGTCGGTCGACGAATCCCAGTCGGCGGTCAGCACGTGCTGCGAGAACCGGATCTGATCGGCGATGCCGTACTTGTGCGCGGTGTGCTCGATGTACTTCCGGATGTCGTCACCCTCGGCGAGCGCACCCGGCTTCCGCCACGGCTCGAACGGATAGCTGAGCGAGTAGATGTCGCTGTCGGAGCGGACCCCGGGATAGCGGAACAGATCCCAGGTGCCGCCCACCCGGGCTCGTCGTTCGAGGATCAGATAGTCCGCGTCCGGGTTCTGCTCACGCAGACGATAGGCGCAGTCGATGCCGGACAGTCCGGCCCCGATGATGATGACGTCGCGCACGCGGTTCTCGGTGTCGCTTGCCGATCGGGTGGCTTGGGTTGCGTCGATTTCGGTCACAGGGACCTCCTCCGTGGGATGCCTCGGGTGGTGTCATCATGCAACACTTGTCATCAGATGTGAACGGAATCACACCGACTGTCACGACGATAGGCCTCCGGCCGACGACCCGGGGCCGGGGGGACGGCACATGACGCAGGACAAGCCCACCTACTGCCGGATCTGTGAGCCGCTCTGCGGGATGATCGCCACCGTCGACGGTGATCGGCTGGTCTCGCTGCGGCCCGACAAGGACCACCCGCTGTCGAAGGGGTTCGCCTGTCCCAAGGGCATCGCTTTCGCCGAGATCGTCAACGACCCGGATCGTCTGCGTCATCCGCTGCGTCGACGCCCCGACGGCGACTTCGAACAGATCTCCTGGGACACCGCCCTGGCCGAGATCTCCGACCGTCTCCGCGAGGTCCAGCGCGCACGGGGCAGCGACGCCGTCGGCTGGTACTTCGGCAATCCCGCGACGTTCTCCACCGGGCACGTCCTGTGGGCCGCGGTCTTCATGAACCTGCTCGGGACACCGCATGTGTACTCGGCGGGATCGCAGGACGTGAACAACCGCTTCGTGGCGAGTCACTTTCTGTACGGCAACCCCGTCGCCGCTCCCATCCCGGACATCAACCGGGTCGACTACCTGATGATCATCGGCGCCAATCCCGTTGTGTCGCACGGCTCGGTGATGAGTTCGCCACGCATCCGCGAGGGGCTCAACGCGATCACCGGGAGGGGCGGCACCGTTCTCGTCGTCGACCCGCGGCACACCGAGACCGCCCGCGAATTCGATTGGCTGCCCATCACCCCCGACACCGATGCACTGTTCCTGCTGTCGCTGCTGCAGGTGATGTTCGACGAGGGATCGGTCGACGAGGATCGGTTGCGGCGCCGGGCGCGCGGGGTCGACGACTTGAAGGCGATGGTGGCCGGCTATGCGCCCGAGGTGACCGCGGCCCGCACCGACATCCCGCCGGAGAAGGTCCGGGAGATCGCCCGGGCCCTGGTCTCGACCGAACGCGCCGCCGTCTACGGACGCGTCGGGACGTCCCTGGGTCGGACGGGCACGCTGACGACCGCACTGCTCGACATGGTCAACCTCGTGGCCGGCAACCTCGACGTGGTCGGAGGGTCGATGTTCGGCGACCTCGGTGTCCCCGGACAGCGACTGGGTGTGGCTGCACTCCAGCGGATTTCGAGCTTCGCCTGGGCGGGGCGGCGCAGCCGCGTCGGGAACCTGCCCCAGGTGTTGGGCACCGCGCCGGCGTCGTTGATGGCCAAGGAGATCACCACGCCGGGAAAGGGACAGTTGCGTGCGCTGTTCGTCAGCGCGGGCAACCCGGTGCTCTCGGTACCCAACGGCGACGAACTGCGCGCTGCGCTCGACGACCTCGATCTCCTTGTGTCGCTGGACATCTACCGCAACGAGACCAACGCCCACGCCGACTACATCCTGCCGGCCACCACGATGTACGAACGCGAGGATTTCCTGCTCCCGTTCCAGGCGCTGTTCACGACGCCGTTCAAGCAGGCGACCGAGGCGGTGATCCCGCCTCAGGGCGAGGCGCGTGAGGAGTGGACGGTGATCAACGAGCTGATCGGAGCGCTGTCGAGGCGGAATCCGCTGCTCGGTGCGTTCCACCTCGTCAACGTCGTCACGCGACGTCTCGGACGGCCGGTGACCCCGCGCGTGGTGTCCGATCTGGTGATCCGGATGGGCCTGGGAGGTGATCGATTCGGTCTACGACGTGACGGGGTGACCTATTGCAAGCTCGTCGAGAGGTTCCCGCACGGGATCGTCGTGGCCGACGGTCTCGCTCCCGGGCAGCTGAGAAAGACGGTGACGTTCGCGGATCGGCGAATTCGGCTGGCGGCGCCGGAGTTGATGGACGAGGTCGAGCGGCTGACCGTCGACCCGGACGAGCAGTATCCGTTGCGGCTCATCGGTATGCGGGAGATCCGCTCGGAGAACAGTTGGCAGCACAATGCGCCGATGCTCCTGCGCGGAGGCCGGTCGCACGCGGCCCGGATGCATCCCGACGATGCGAACCCACGCGGTCTCGGCGAGGGTGACCTGGTGACCGTCGCGTCACGTCACGGCCGGATCTCGTTGCCGGTGACGATCACCGAGGACATCAAGCCCGGTGTGGTCGCGATCCCACATGGCTGGGGACACAACGGTTCCGGCGGTTGGACCCGTGCGAACGCGGCTGCCGAGAACGACCTCGGTGCCGGCGGGGTGAACGTCAACGCCCTGATCTCCTCGGACCCCGCCGATCTCGAACGTCTGGCGGGGATGGCCAACATGACCGGGGTGCCCATCCAGGTGTCCGCGCTCGTGGCCGGACGGAGCGATGTCGACGTATCCGCAGGCACGGCTGGGTAGTAGAGGCAGACATGCCGATTCCCTGAACGAGCGCTCTTGCTCATTCAGGGAATCGGCATGTCATCATCCGGTCGGCTTCCGTCCCGATGCATCGGGACGTCATCCCGCTCGCGAAGTCCCGACTCTTCCGCGCTCGGGGCGTGCGATGGATGGACCGGCGGATCTGGTTACGCCGCAGGCGGGGTCAGGACCGCGTCGATCAGGTACACCTGGGCGTTCGAGGTGGTGACGCCACCGCAGGCGATGCCGGCGTCGTTGACCTTCAGGTTGTCGCCTTCACCGGTCACGGTGACCTTCTGGCCTTCGAGGGTGGTGTGTTCACCGAGGGCCTTGTCCGGGGTCGCCTGACCCTCGACCACGTGGTAGGTCAAGATCTTGGTCAGCATGTCCTTGTCGGTCTTGAGCTTCTCGACGGTCTCCGGCGGCAGCTTGGCGAAGGCGTCGTCGGTCGGGGCGAAGACGGTGTACTCACCGTTGTTCAGCGTCTCGACCAGGTTCACGTCGGGGTTGAGCTTGCCGGACAGAGCGGCTGTGAGGGTGGTGAGCTCGGGGTTGTTCGACGCGGCGGTGGCGACCGGGACAGTGGCCATACCGGCGATCGACGCGGGGCCGGAGGGGTTGGCCTCGGCGTAGGCGGCGCAGCCGGGGCCGACGAGGTTCGCGGCCGGATCGGCGGCGGCGCTCTCGCTCATCGAGGTCATTCCGGTTGCTGCGCTGGTGGTTTCGCTCGACGAGTCGTTGTCGTCACTCGAACAGCCGGCGATCAGGCTGACGGCGAGGACCAGTCCGGTCACCGCTCCAGCTACACGGGGAACACGCTTGATCATCGTTGATCCAATCTCTTCGAGAAGTTTCGGCTGCTCCTCTGGCAGCCTCACAAGCGCATTCGACACCGTGTCATAACCGGATGGGTCGATTCGGATCGGTCAGTTCTGCATCCACTCGGCGTCGGCCCAGTCCTGGCCCTCGGAGATGGCTCCCATGGTGGTCTGTCCGTCCAGTGCCTCACGAATGATGTCGGCGTGTCCGCAGTGGTGGGAGGTCTCGCGGAGCAGATGCAGGATCATGGTGCGGATCGTGGACCACTCGCGCTCGGGCGCCCAGGGTGCGGTGGGCTGCGGGATGAGTTCGTCGAGGCTCTCGGCGTCGGCGATCACGCGGTCGAGTCGAGCGGCGTTGCGGTCGTAGGCCTCCAGCCATCCGGCGAGGGTCTCGCCCTCGATCAACTCGTATTCGGTTGCTGCGCGGCTCATGTCGAATTCGGCGTTCTCGTCCCGCTCGGTGATGACCTTGGCGGCGTTCTCCTCCCCGTTGGCGAGGTGCTTGATCAGAGCACCGATGGTCAGCGTGCTCACAGTGGTCTGCCTGCGGGCCTGCTCGTCGGTCAGGTTGCGGGCGGCGATCTTGAGCAGGTTGCGCTGGTCCTGCAGGAGGGTGAGGAGTTCGCGCTTCTCTCCGGTGACATCGACGCTGAGTTCTGCGGTGGTGTAGGTGCCCATGGTGCTCTCCGGTTCGTCGTGGGTGGCTCGTTCGTGCTGGTGAGAACCACGTTATGACCCATCGAGGACAACTTCGGTCCTCATTCCCACGCCTTCTGCGGCGGAGTCGGATGGCTATTTCGGTTGAGCGGATGGGGCCCGTACCCGACGATGAGCGCCATGACATCTCCGCTCGGCGCACTCACCCGCAAACCCGATCGCGCGACTGATCGTGCCGCCCTCGACGAACTCCTCGACGAGGCGAAGGTCGGGACGCTCAGCACCGTCGTCGACGGTCTGCCGTGGTCGGTGCCGATGCTGTTCGCCCGCGACGGCAATGCCATCCTGCTTCACGGATCGACCGGGGCGGGAGCCCTGCGTCATGTCGCGGCGGGAGCGCCCGTGACGTTCACGGTCTTCGTGATGGACGGCCTCGTCATCGTCGACACCCTCTTCGATCACTCCGCCAACTACCGTTCGGCGGTGGTGAGGGGCACGCTCGAACTGGTCGACGACGCGAGGTCGGCGCTGGAGGTGTTGTCCGACAAGCTCATTCCGGGTCGCGTTGCCGAGGTGCGAGAGATCACGAGGAAAGAACTCGCGGCCACCGTGGCTCTGCGACTACCGATCGTCGACGGCCAGTGGATCGCCAAGGCCCGCGCCGGCGGACCGGGCATCGAGTCGTCGGACTGGACCGGCGTCGTACCGATGAGAACGGTCTACGACGAACCGATCACGTATTCGGGTGCGACGCCGCCGGATTCGGTGCTGGCTCTGACGGGACGGCCGACCGGGCCATGAGTGGGTTCCCATTCGACGTCATCGCGAGGTGGACCCGACGCTGGAACACCCACGAGTGGGACGGTCCGTCCCCGGTTCCACGATCGTTGTCGAGCGCCGTCGCGGCGGTGGAGCGCGATCTGGGTTGCTGGGTCGACAAGAAGCCGTTACCCGACTTCAGCGGGTACGAATGGGACATTCTCGTCGTCGGCGAGTTCGGGTTGATACACGTCCAGCTACGTCGCCGGGATGAGTCGGGCTGGGGCGGGTACCTGAGGACCGAGAATCCCCTCGACCGGGATCTCCCCACCGCGCAGGCCACTGCTTTCCTGGCCGACGAACTGCAGGGCGATCTCACGGGGAACGTGTGGATCGATTGGCCTTCAGCAGGGTGGGACATCCTCCGCGCCACCGTCGTCGACGGCACCGCGGTCTGGGTGAGAACCCGCGATCCCCACCATCCGCTCGCACGGATCGGACACCTGTGCACCGATCGTCGTACTTCGTGGGGCCCGGCCGACGGGTCACCCGGGGGTGAATGACCCGTCGGCCGTGACGGTTCGCGACGGTGCGAACCGAACTCGAGGTGACCGGACCGGCCGGATTGCGGCAGCCGGCCACGGCACCTCGATTGTTACGCGGCCCAGCGAAAGGGGGGCACCCGCTGGGTCGCGCGTCATGGCCGCGTCGTCGTCTTCGATCGCCGACGAACGCGGTCGGCTCTATCCCTTGCGCAGCAGGAACCGCTGGATCTTGCCGCTGGGGGTCTTGGGGAGGGCGTCGACGAAGTGCACGGTGCGCGGGTACGCGTGGGCGGCGAACTCGCTCTTCACCAGCTGCTGCAGCTCCTTCTCGAGGGCTTCGGTGCCCTCGACGCCGGGGGCGAGCACGACGAACGCCTCGATGACCTCGCCGCGCAGTTCGTCGGGGCGTCCGACCACCGCGACGTCGATCACCGACGGGTGCGTGATGAGCACGCTCTCCACGTCGAACGGGCCGATGCGGTAACCGGCCATGATGATCACATCGTCGTCGCGCGCGCTGAAGAAGTAGCGGCCCTCGTCGTCGGCGCGTCCGGTGTCGCCGGTCAGGTACCAGCGGCGGTCCTCGGTGAACCGTGCGGCGGTCTTCTCTGGGGCGTCGAGGTATCCGCTGAACCACATGAGTGGGCTGGCGGGGACGTCAATGGCGATCTGGCCGTCGACGATGCCGGCCGC
This sequence comes from Gordonia sp. YY1, assembly GCF_009872315.1. Classification (NCBI taxonomy): domain Bacteria; kingdom Bacillati; phylum Actinomycetota; class Actinomycetes; order Mycobacteriales; family Gordoniaceae; genus Gordonia; species Gordonia sp. YY1. Next base: position 17,336 of record NZ_WXYI01000020.1, read on the forward strand.
GAAGCCGGGCATCGGCTTGCCCATGGAACCGGGGACGAGCGCCTCGTGGACGTCGTCGTGCCAGTGGTTGTTGATGAACATGCCGTGCTCGGTCTGGCCGTAGTGGTCACGGACCTCGGTGCCGAGGGCTTGCTGGGCCCAGCCTATGACGTCGGGGGTCAGCGGTTCGCCGGCCGACGACGCGCGCCGCAGGGAGAAGCCGGTGATCCGCGGGTCCTTGCTCAGGGTGCGGTAGACGGTCGGTGCCGCGGCGAAGTTGGTGACGCCGAGGCCGCTGAGGATCTGCGCGGTGAGTTCCGGGCTGAAGCCGGCGTGGAGCAGCAGGTTGCGGTGTCCGGTGGCCAGCGGGCCGAGGATGCCGTAGTAGAGGCCATACGCCCAGCCCGGGTCGGCGGCATTCCAGAAGACGTCGTCGTCGCGGACGTCGAGGCCGAAGTGCATGTAGGCGACGAAGGAGGCGAGCGCCTTGACCGGGACCGGGACACCCTTCGGGGCGCCGGTGGTGCCGCTGGTGAACAGCAGGATCAGCGTGCCCTCGCCGCCGACGGCCACCGACTGGGCGATCGGCTCGTTCGAGGAGACCAGTTCCTCGAACTGCAGTGTTGAATTCGGCCCGCTCGCTTCGCTCCCGGCGCCGGGCCCGGCGACGATCGTCTGGATGCCCTCGATGCCGTCGAGCTTCGACGCCTGACTCGGCTCGGTGATCACGACCTTCGCCTTGCCGGACGTCAGGCGCATCTCGATCGCGGGAGTGGCGAACGCGGTGAACAGCGGGATGTAGACGGCACCCAGGCGGGCGATGGCCAGCAGCGAGACGACGAGCTCCTCGCGCTTGCCCATGAGGACACCGACGGTGTCGCCGCGACCGACACCCAGCTCGGCGAGTGCCGACGCGAACCGCTTGGACCGCTCGGCGAGGTCGCCGTAGGTCACGTCCGTGGTGACCGGCACCGGTGCGGAATCGGCGTCGGCGGAGGCCTCGACCTCGATCACGGTGAACGCCACCGCGTCGGGATCATGACCGTCGACGAGGAGTGCCGCCGCGTTCGCGTCGGGCGCCCCGTAGATTGCCAACCAGCGGTCGACCATGTCGGTGGGGGTCGTCGTGGCCTGTGTCATCGTGAACCTCGCTCTTGACTGAGTAAGCTGGGTCACAGTGTGACCGCCGTCCGTAGTCCCTGCCACCCTCCGAAGAGGGGGATAGAAGAGGTGAGATGCCCGAGCCGCTGAGCGGGATCGTCACCGACGCGTTGCGACGGGTGCGCAAAGCCAGTGGGGTGCCCCTGGCCTTCGCCGGCGTCGTCAACAATTCGACGAGTCTGCGTCTGCAGCATTTCGCCGGCAAGCATGTCGGTGCGCTGAGTGGGCTGTCGGTCGATGTCGGGCACGGATTGGGCGGCAAGGTGGTGGCGCTGAACCGCCCGATGGTGGTCGAGGACTACGTGCGGACCCCGCACATCACCCACCGCTACAACACCCTCATCGAACGCGAGGGCCTGCGCGCGATGATGGCCGCACCGATCATCGTCGATCGCACGCCGGTCGCGGTCATCTACGGCGCGCTGCACACCCCCGATCCGATCGGTGGGCGCATGCTCGACGTCCTGGCCGCGGAGGCCCGCGCCGTCGAACAGGAGATCGTGGTCTCCCGGACCCGGCTGGAGCAGGGTGCACAGAACGAGGACGAGCTGCGCGACCGCATGACCGCCGCGTACGCACGCCTGCGATCGCTGGCCGACACCGTCGACGACGCCCGCCTCTCCGAACAGCTCACCGCCATCACCGAGGTCCTGCTCGCCGAGGCCGCCGCCGACTCATCCGCGGTCGAGCTCACCGGACGCGAACAGGACGTGCTGTCGCTCGCGGCCCTCGGCTACTCGAATGCCCGCATCGCCGAGGCGCTCGGCCTGACCGTGCACACCGTGAAGAGCTATATGAAGGACGCGATGCGAAAGCTCGGCGCGTCGTCGAGGCTCGAAGCCGTGGTCGTCGCGCGACAGGCAGGCCTGCTGCCCTGACCGCCCGCGATCGGTGGAGCTCGTGGGGTGTGACGCGCATGTCTGCCACCGGATCGGGGTATCCCCTGGCTTCATGCGACTGTTTTCGGCGATCCTGCTGAGCCTCGGACTGACCTCGACCCTTCTCGTGGCGGCACCTGCCGACGCTGCGCCGACGACGGTCTGCGGATCGACGCTCACCGCTGCCGACCGTGCCCGCATCGTCGAGCTGAGCTCGTACGACGCCGGGTCGCGGGAGCTCCCGCTGGTCCAGCTTCGACGAAACGTCGAGCGGCTCTACGGAATCGTCGACATCCTCACCGAGAACGACGACCGTCGCGGATTGTTCGCGCTCGGACTGGCGTCGGTCGAACGCGACGCGGTGATGCCGTTGCAGAACCGGCCGCAGGTCTTCCAGACCCCGGGCTGGGCACCGGTGATCAGCCTCGAACTCCTCAACCGCTTCCTCGACGCGGTGCGCGAGGAGTTCAGCGGGCGTCCGGTCCCTGCACAGTGGCGGCATTACTTCGACATGGCCGCCGACTGCCGCGTCCCGGGTCAACGAGTCGCGATGGCCGGCTACAACGCACACATCACCGTCGACCTGGCCTATGCGACCGCCGACTCCCGGGCGACGACGACCAACGCCCGTGACTTCTTCTTCATCGTCGACTCCATTGCTGCGCACGGTAATTCGATCGTGACGTCGACGAACCGCGAGTATGGGGTCGACCTCGGGCCGGTCCTTCGCTTCTACGTGCTGGGGGAGGGGCTCGACCGGGTCGCCGGTGCCGGCCGCGCAACCGGTCCGATGCTGCGTGCAGCGGATGTCGGCTACAACGTGCTGACCTTCCGCAACGGGCTCGCGCTGCAGGACCGGAACATGGTCGCCGGGGCTCGCGGGGACGTCCGCGGACTGTGGAACACCGGCGAGACCGCGCTGACCGCCTTCCAGGACGCCGGGCTCATCCGCTGACCGATTCCGCTCGTTGAGCGATCGTGTCGTTTCTGTTCGTTGAGCCGGTAGCGAGTGCCAGCGAGCCTTCGCGTCGTTTCTGTTCGTTGAGCCGGTAGCGAGCCACCGTGTCGTTTCTGCTCGTTGAGCCGGTAGCGAGCGCCAGCGAGCCACCGCGTCGAAACGAGTATCACGCAAGTGTTCGCGGCCCCGGAATAGATCCGGGACGGTCGCAGTTGAAGAGCTCGACGGTGACGGATTCATGCCCCGGGCCTCACCCCATCTGCCGCTTCGAGCGGCCACTCGCCGAGAGGCGCACTGACCGGCATCGTCCATCAACACGCCGAAGCCGCCGACCCTTCTGGGCCGGCGGCTTCGGTGCTGTTCGGGCTGCTCCTCGAGCTGCGGTCTCAGTGGTTGCGCAGTTTCTCGACCAGCTCGTCCTTCTTCAGATCGGAATACCCGCTGATGTCGAGCTCCTTCGCGCGCTTCTTGAGTTCGTCGACGGTCCAGTCCTCATAGGAGCCGGATTTGCCGCCGCTGTGGCCCACGTCCGACCGGGAACTGTTGGCCGCGGCATTGGCGATCCGCGCGGACTTCTCCTTCGAGTTTCCCTCGTCGCGCAGCTTCTCGTAGAGCTCGTCGTCCTTGACCGATGGTCCCGGGTCACGCTTCTTCTCAGCCATCGTCTGCCTCCTCGTGGTCGACACGAATGGTTCTCCCATGTGGCGTGCCCGACGACGGATACAACCAAACCTGGCGGCCCGATCCGTTTTCGTCGAGCGGTCCCGTCGTTGAACACTGCTGGTGGACGATGTTGACCATTAGTGGACGGTCGATACGCGTACCGATAAGGTTGTGGCGATGTGTCCGGTAGGGCGAATCACGTCGTCGCGACCGGGAGCACAGCCGAGCACGAAACGCTGACAACGCAGTTGCGGAAGGAACCAACGCATGTCTCAGACAGTCAAGGGAGTCATCTCGCGCAGCAAGAAGGCGCCGACCGAGGTCGTCGACATCGTGATCCCGGACCCGGGTGCGCGCGATGTCGTCGTGTCGATCAAGGCCTGCGGCGTCTGCCACACCGACCTCGCGTACCGCGAGGGCGGCATCAACGACGAGTACCCCTTCCTGCTGGGTCACGAAGCCGCCGGTGTCGTCGAGTCGGTCGGCTCGGATGTCACCCACGTCGAGGTCGGCGACTTCGTCGTCCTGAACTGGCGTGCGGTCTGCGGTCAGTGTCGCGCGTGTAAGCGCGGCCGTCCGTGGTACTGCTTCGACACCTTCAACGCCAGCGTCCCGATGACACTGACCGACGGCACCGAGCTGACCCCTGCGCTGGGCATCGGCGCCTTCGCCGAGAAGACCCTCATCCACGAATTGCAGTGCACCAAGGTCAATCCCGACACCGACCCGGCCGTCGCCGGTCTCCTCGGCTGTGGTGTCATGGCCGGCATCGGTGCCGCCATGAACACCGGCAACGTGGGCCGCGGCGACTCGGTCGCCGTCATCGGTTGCGGCGGTGTCGGTGACGCCGCGATCGCCGGCGCCAAGCTGGCCGGTGCGACGACGATCATCGCGATCGACCGCGATCCGTCGAAGCTCGAGTGGGCCAAGGACCTCGGCGCGACCCACACCATCGACGGCCGCAAGGTCGACGACGTGGTCACCGCGGTCCAGGACCTCACCGACGGCAACGGCGCCGACGTCGTCATCGACGCGGTCGGCCGCCCGGAGACCTACAAGCAGGCCTTCTACGCGCGCGATCTCGCCGGCGTCGTCGTCCTGGTCGGTGTGCCGACGCCGGAGATGACCCTGGAGATGCCGCTGGTCGACTTCTTCTCGCGCGGTGGCGCACTGAAGTCGTCGTGGTACGGCGACTGCCTGCCCGAGCGCGACTTCCCGATGCTCATCGACCTCTACGAGCAGGGACGTCTGCCGCTCGACAAGTTCGTCACCGAGCGCATCGGCATCGACGACGTCGAGGCCGCGTTCTCGGCGATGGAGGCCGGCAAGGTCCTGCGCTCGGTGGTGGAACTCTGATGGCCGGGCTGCGTATCGACAAAGTCGTCACCTCGGGCACCTTCAGCCTCGACGGCGGCACGTGGGATGTCGACAACAACGTGTGGCTCGTCGGCAACGACGACGAGGTCATCATCATCGACGCCGCGCACTCGGCGGCCCCGATCCTCGAAGGTGTCGGCGACCGCACGGTGAAGGCGATCGTGCTGACCCACGGTCACAACGATCACGTCACCGTCGCGCCGGAGCTGTCGGAGGCCACGGGTGCGCCGATCCTCCTGCACCCCGGAGACGACATGCTCTGGAACGACACCCACCCCGGGGTGTCGCATCAGGATCTCGAGGACGGCCAGAAGATCAGCATCGCCGGTACCGAGCTGACGATCATCAACACACCCGGCCACTCGCCGGGCTCGTCGGTGATCCACCTGCCCGAGGCGGGCGTGCTCTTCTCCGGTGACACCCTGTTCCAGGGCGGACCGGGAGCGACCGGACGCTCGTACTCGAGCTTCCCGACGATCATCGCCTCGATCACGGAGAAGATCTTCACCCTCGACCCCGAGACCAAGGTCTACACCGGTCACGGCGACGGCACGACGATCGCCGCCGAGGCACCCCATCTCGAGGAATGGATCAAGCGCGGCAGCTGAGCCGCGAGGAATCGACCGGAGAGACCCGGCGCGGACCGCCCGTCAGGCTCCGCGCCGGGTTTTTTCACGGGACGTCGCGAGGGGGTTGCTGCGGCTTCCTCGTCGGGTTCCCGCCGGGTAGGTGGTCGCCCAGCCGGTTGCCTCCCGGTTGGTTGCCGGCCGGTTGGTTGCCGCCTGGGCGGCTGTCACCCAGTCCGTGTTTGTGGCCGGGGGTGTCCAGGTGACGATCGTCGTCGCGGCGTTCGGCCTCGGCCCGGACGTCGGGATCGAGTTTGTCGGCGTGGGCGAGCGTGCTCTGTACTTCGTCCCGCTTCTCGGCGGCGTGGCCTTCGTGGGCGCGAGCCTGTTCATTGAGTCGTCGGGCCTCGGCGGCCTTGGCATCGGCCTCGGCCTGGACCTTGCGCGCGTGCGCCTGCGCCTCTTGCGCGGTGGCCTCCCGCCGGCGCAACTCCGACATGTCGCCGGCCGCGTTCTCGCGGATGCGCTGGGCCTTCGTGCGCCGGAGATCTCTGCGCTTCCGTAGGAAGAACAGCAGTGCGACTAGCAGGATGATCACGACGATCACGGCGATGATGATCCACAGGGCGGTGTCCACGGTGTCCTCCTCAGACGGAAAGCATGGTCGGCACCGGGTACCCAGAAACCGGCGCCACGAACCGGGACAAGTGCGGTGGGAAGGCCGAGTCGGCGGGGTACGGTCTACGTCATGATCGCGCTCCATGCGCTGGTCCCGCCCGCGCTGCGCGGTTACCGGCTCGCGTGGTTGCGTGCCGACGTCGTGGCCGGGGTGACCCTCGCGGCCGTCGCGATCCCAGAATGCATGGGGTACAGCTCGATTGCGCATGTGCCGGTGTCGGCTGGGTTGTACACCATCATCCTGCCGGCGGTCGCCTTTGCGTTGCTGGGGGCCTCGCGGCTTCTCGTCGTGGGCGCGGACTCCGCAACCGCGGCACTGCTGGCGTCGGGTATCGCCGGTATCGGCGTCGTCGGGGTGGAACCCGATTCGCCCGAGTGGTTGGCCTGGGCATCGCTGATCGCCCTGGTCACGGGGGTGTTCCTGGCGCTTGCGCGGCTGCTGAGACTGGGATTTCTCGCCGACTTCCTCTCCACCGCGGTTCTGGTGGGCTTCCTCGCCGGGACCGGCCTCACGGTCATCGTCGGGCAGGTTCCCGGAATGGTCGGCCTGCCGCGAGCCGAGGGCTGGGTGTGGGAGCGGTGCGCCGCGATCGTCGACCGTCTGGGCTCGATCGACTGGGCATCGACGGCGTTCGCGGCCGCGTCGCTGGGCGTGCTGCTGGTGGCGCGGCGGGTGGTCCCTCGATCACCCGCGGCATTCGTCCTGGTGGTGGCATCCATCGTGCTGGTCGCGGTGTTCGGTTGGGACGACGACCTGCCGGTCGTCGGAACCCTGCGCGGCGACATGCCGCATTTCGGTCTGCCCACCGGGTTGGGATGGGATGCCGTGCCCAAGGCGGCGACCGTCGCGTTCGGCTGCACGGTGGTGATCCTGGCCCAGAGCGCGGGCACGGCACGAGGACTCGCGCACAAGCACGGCGAGACCACCGACGTGAACCGCGACATGGTCGGCCTGGCGGCGGCCAACATCGTTGCGGGACTGAACTCTACGTTCGTGGTGAACGGAAGCCCCACCAAGACCCAGTTCCTCGAGGAGCAACGCGGCCGCACCCAGGTCGCCAACCTGACCATGGCCGCGACGGCACTGGCCGCGGTCGCCTTCCTCGGCCCGGCGCTGGCCCACCTGCCGCATGCCGTGCTCGCCGCGATCGTGTTCCTGGTCGCGATCGACCTCATCGACGTGCACTCGTTCCGTCGGATGTGGCGGATCCGGCGGATCGAGTTCGGGATCGCGGTGCTCACCGCGGTCGTCGTCGTGGTGTTCGGGGTGCAGAACGGGATTCTGGCCGCGATGGTGGTGTCGTTGCTGGAGATCATCCGCCGGCAATACCGACCGGAGAGGTTCGTCGTCGGGGTGTCCGATCACGGACGTGCGCGAGAATATCGGCCCGCGCGGGGCGGCCAGCAGTCCATGCCGGGCCTCATCGTGTTCCGCTACGACGCAGATCTGTTCTACGCGAACGTCAATCGATTCGCCGACGACGTCGTGGCGCTCGTCGAGTCCGCCCCCGATCCGGTGCGCTGGCTGGTCCTCGACTGCACGGTGATCTCGTATGTCGACTACTCGGCAACCGGTGTGCTCGACGACCTCGTCGCGTTCGTGCATTCGCGGGACGCCCATTTCGTTCTCGCCGGCGTCGATCCCGAACTCGAGGGCATGTTGCGTGCGCAGGGACTCCTCGAGGACTTCGACCCGGCGCATGTCTTTCCGACCGTCGGCGCGGCAGTCCGGGCGTTCGAGGCCGCCTATCCCACAGGCGAGTCACGGGAGCCGCCTCCGGCGACGCCCGAGGGGCTCATGGGCGGCGAGAAAGCCGAGGATGACACCGCCGAGACGGACAACGGGTGAGTGCCTCACCGGCCCACCACTCGCCGACGTGACGTGGTTCGCAGGCGTAACCTCCCACGAATGAGCGAGTCCGCCGTCCGCAACATCGACCACCCCGAACAACCACCGGTACCCCGGAGTCGCATCGTCTTCGCGTCGATGGTCGGTACGAGCATCGAGTTCTTCGACTTCTACATCTATGCCACCGCCGCAGTGCTGGTGTTCCCGGTGCTGTTCTTCCCGTCCGGTGACGAGACCGCGGCGTTGTTGTCGTCGTTCGCGACCTTCGGACTCGCCTTCGTGGCGGCCCATCGGCTCGGTCCTGTTCGGCCACTTCGGTGACCGGGTCGGCCGCAAGGCGACGCTGGTCGGGTCATTGCTCACGATGGGTATCGCGACCTTCGTCATCGGCCTGCTGCCCACCTACGACTCGGTAGGCTATCTGGCCCCGGCGCTGCTGGCGCTGATGCGCTTCTGCCAGGGTCTCGGTCTCGGCGGGGAATGGTCCGGCGCAGCGCTTCTCGCGACCGAGACCGCCGAGAAGGGCAAGCGGGCCTGGGCCGCCATGTGGCCGCAACTGGGCGCACCGATCGGGTTCCTCTTCGCCAACGGCACCTTCCTGCTGTTGATCTACGGCCTCGACTTCGACGCCAAGACCTCCGCCTCCGACCACGCGTTCATGACATGGGGATGGCGAATCCCGTTCCTCGCCAGCGCGATCATGGTCGCCGTCGGCCTGTACGTGCGCCTGAAGCTCACCGAGACACCGGTGTTCGCCAAGGCGGTGGAAGAGGGCAAGAAGGTCAAGGCGCCGCTCGCCGAGGTGGTGAAGTCCAACTGGCGGGAGCTCGTCGCGGGCACCTTCATCATGGTCGCGACGTACACGCTCTTCTACATCGTGACCACCTGGATCATCTCCTACGGCACCGGCAAGGTCACCGACGCGTCGGGTGTGAAGCTGTCGATCGGCTACGCCGACTTCCTCGAGCTGCAACTCATCGCCGTGCTGTTCTTCGCTGCGTGCGTGCCGATCTCGGGTCGTCTCGCCGACCTGTTCGGCCGTCGCGCCTTCCTCCTCGTGGTCACGGCGGCGATCATCGTGTTCGGACTCTGCTTCGAGCTGATCCTCGACCCGTCGTCGATGACCGACGGCACGATGCTGTTCTTCCTGATCCTCGGCATGACCCTGATGGGTCTGACGTTCGGGCCGATGAGCGCGATCCTGCCGGAACTGTTCCCGACCAACGTCCGCTACACGGGTTCGGGGATCTCCTACAACGTGGCCTCGATCATCGGCGCCGCGGTCGCGCCGTTCATCGCGACGTGGATCGTTGCCGACTTCGGTGTGGGCTGGGTCGGTGTGTATCTCGCCGTCGCCGCCTGCACGACGCTGATCGCCCTCTTCAGCGTCCGGGAGACCAAGACGGTCGACCTGACCGAGGTCTGAGGTCCGGCACCGGCTGCCGCGAGGTGCCGGCCGTGTCCGACCCGCGGCGTACCGTCGGTGGCGTGAGATTGATCGACGTGGTTCAGACGTCCTCCGATGTCGCGCGCGACCGCTCACGCACTCGCAAGACCGAGGTGCTGGCCGGGTTGCTGGGCACCGCCACCGATGCCGAGCTCCCCATCGTGGTCGCCTGGCTGTCCGGCGAGGTACCGCAGGGCAGGCTGGGTGTCGGCTGGCGATCACTGTCGAAGCTCGTGTCCGAACCGGCCGGGGAGCCGTCGCTCGAGGTCGCCGAGGTCGACGCCGCATTCGGCGAACTCGCTTCGGCGAGCGGACCGGGTTCGACGACCCGCCGCGCCGAGATCCTCAGCGCGATGTTCGGCGCCGCCACCGAACCGGAGCAGAAGTTCCTGGTCGCCTTGCTGACCGGCGAGTTGCGGCAGGGTGCGCTGGCCGGGGTCATGACCGACGCGATCGCGAAGGTCACCGGTGAACCGCTGACCGCGGTGCGTCGTGCGCACATGCTCACCGGATCGTTGCCGGAGACCGCGGCGCTCGCTCGCTTCGGCGCCGAGGCGCTGGCGGGAGTGGGACTCGAGGTCGGCCGCGCCGTCGAACCGATGCTCGCGACTCCGGCCGACAACCTCGATGCCGCCCTGGACCTTCTCGGCCCCGACCTCATCGTCGACTACAAGCTCGACGGCGCGCGAATCCAGGTGCACCGCAAGGGCGCCGACGTCTCGGTGTACACCCGCACGCTCCGCGACGTCACCGACAACGTCCCCGACCTCGTCGAGGTCATCGCCGGACTGCCCTGCGACGCGGTCATCCTCGACGGCGAGACCCTCATGCTCAGCGACGACGGACGGCCGCGGTCGTTCCAGGACACGATGAGCCGGTTCGGTTCCGGGCCCACCGCGGCCGGCGAGCCCGAACGGCTGCTGAAGCCGTTCTTCTTCGACTGCCTGCACCTCGACGGCGTCGACCTCATCGACCGCCCGCTGTCCGAACGTCTCGCCGCGATCGACTCGATCGCCCCGCAGCTGCGGATTCCGGCGGTGACACGTCCGACCGCAGAGGAGGCCCAGCGCCACTTCGACGCCGCGATGGCCGACGGCCACGAGGGCGTGATGGTCAAGTCCCTCGACGGACTCTATGTGGCCGGCCGTCGCGGAAAGGCCTGGCAGAAGGTCAAACCCACGCACACCTTCGATCTCGTCGTGCTCGGTGCCGAGTGGGGTTCGGGCCGCCGGACCGGCTGGCTGTCGAATTTACATCTCGGCGCCCGTGACCCTGAGACCGGCGAACTCGTGATGGTGGGCAAGACGTTCAAGGGTCTCACCGACGAGATCCTCCGATGGCAGACCGAGGAGTTCCCGAAGCACGCCACGCATCGAGACGCTCACACCGTCTACCTGCGCCCGGAGATCGTCGTCGAGATCGAACTCGATGGTGCGCAACGCAGTTCGCGCTACCCCGGTGGTGTTGCACTCCGCTTCGCGCGTGTCGTGCGGTACCGGCCCGACAAGAACCCCGACCTCGCCGACAGCATCGACGCGATCCGGGCGCTGCTCAAGTAACGGTCAGCTCAACGACAGCTGGGCCACCGGAGCGCTGGTCGGTTGCGTCGAACCCCCGGGCGGTTCGACGGTGAACGCCAGGGCGTCGGCCGTGTTGATCCCGGACAGGACCGCGGTGGTGACCGGTTCGACGTCCGCGTCGGTCATGGTGCCGGCCGAACGTGTCCCGCCGGGACCCACGAGCCACATCTGGTACACCGTGCCCGGCTTCGGTGGCGGCACCGAATTCATCACCAGCACAGCGGTATCGGCGGACTGGGCCAGGTAGATGGTGGCGCTCCCGGTGGCGACCGGAGCACTCGTGGACCGCAGGTCGCCGGCCGAGAACACCTGCTCGGCCGGTGAGGCGACGGGTGGGGTAGTAGCGGGTTCGTTCGAGTTCGACAGTCCGATGGCCCAACCGAGCGCGCCGACCGCGATCGCGGCCACGGCGGCGGCGGTGAGGTAGGTGAAGCGACGTGACCGGTTGGGGCGTCGGGCGTCGAGGTCCGCGAGCGGTTCGACGGGCACAGATGGCGCCGACTCCGGCGCGCCGACCCCGGGCTTCTCCACGATCTCGACGGACGGGCCGGGCACGCGGGCCGACGGTTCCTCGAGTCCCGCCTCGGCCCGCGCGGCAGCGAGTACCCGATCGCGCAGGGACGGTGGGGGCGGAGTCGCAGTGGCCGCGCTGATCGCGGCCATGGCCTCCCTGGTGGCCCGGACCTGCTTGGCGAACAGCTCGCGAAAGTCCCCGGGAGCGGAGGCAACCCGCGCCTCGATGTCGCGCAACTCATCGGAGGACAGTGCGTTCAGCCCGACGACCGGCGCCAACTCGAGCAATTCGGCTTCCTCGGGATCGAGATGATCAGTCATCACCCACCCCCTGCCCTCGGTCTCGTACCGCGTTCACCTTCTGCTGCTGTCCTTCCGCTGGGCGGCAGATGTCCGCCCGCAGCCGCGGACGCAGAGCCTCGACGCTCATAGTGGTCCGGGCGAGGCTCATGCCTCTTCTTCGGACTCGACGACCCACTCGGATGGGTCGGGCACCCTCACATGCGGGCGGGGACCCCGCCGGGCATCGGCTGGTCGGTGGGGACGATCTCGGCGCCCAGCGGGAGCAGCGAGATCGGCACCATCTTGAAGCTCGCGATGCCGAGCGGGATGCCGATGATGGTGATGCAGAGGGCGAGGCCGGTGGCGATATGGCCCAGGGCGAGCCACAGTCCGGCGACGATGATCCAGATGATGTTGCCGATCATCGAACCCGCGCCGGCGGTGGGTTTGCGGACGACGGTGCGGCCGAACGGCCAGAGTGCGTAGTTGGCCATCCGGAACGACGCGATGCCGAATGGGATGGTGATGATCAGGATGCAGCAGATGATTCCGGCGACGACGTAGCCGATCGCCATCCACAGGCCGCACAGCAGCAGCCAGATGACGTTGAGGATGGTCTTCATCAGTCCATTGTGTACGCATCGGCGCGCAGTGGGGTCAACAGCGTGACGGCGCCGGCCCGCGCCCTGACGGACGGGTCACATTACGATGGGACGTCATGGGAGCGCGGTCGGTTCGGACACGTGAAGCGGTGTGGGCGTTGGTCGCCACGCTGGTCCTCGTCATCCGCATCCTCGCGACGATCGCCCTGGTTGTGTTCGTGATCGGCTGGGCGGTCGCGGCCGTCCGCGGCTCCCTCGACAACGCCTTCCTCTGGCCGGCGATCGGCACCGGTGCCGCGCTCCTGCTGAGCACCTATCTCTATGGCCATCTGCGGGTCCGGTATCCCCGCCACAACGGCTGGATTCCGTAGGTTCGCCCCTGCGGACCCGTGTGCGGCAGGATGCGTGCATGGGTCGACTCTGTCTGTGGTTGATGCTCGCGGGAAGTGTGATCGCGGTGCTGACGGCCGCATTGTTCGAAGGACTCTTCGGGGCCGGGCTTCGGTGAGTTCTACGCGATCTCCTCACCTGCCGGAGGGCCCGTCACTGTCTCGGAACCCGGCCGATACCTCGTCGTCGCGGCCGTGGGCGCCGTGGTGGGGTTGCTGACCGGCGTGGTCCTCGGTATCGCCGGCGCGCGGATCGACGAACGACGCCGCCTGGGTGTCACCGCCGTTGCGGGCCTTGGAGGTTGTGCGGTGGGAGTTCTTCCGGCTTTGGCACCGGCGTACAACGCAGCCGACTTGCCCGGCGGGATGACGCCGATGGTGCTGAATTCGGTGAGTGGTGCCGTTGCCTACGGTCTGGCAGTGGCTGCGGTGTACTGGGTCCTGCGCGCGGGAGGTGATCCCGCAGCGCGAGCCACCGCCAGGACCACGGCTATCGTGCTGCCCGTCGGCGCGGTGGTCGCGACCTTGGCCGGTATGGGTAGCGCATGGCTTCTGGGGTTCTCCACCACCACCTCGACGTGGCTCGTGGTGGTGTCCGTGGTCCTGGTGTTCCTCACCGTCACGTTCGCGGCCGCGCGTGTGCTCGGGATTCGTTCGCACGAAACCGGGTGAGGCCGGATGCCGTCGGCTGACGTGCTGGTGGGGGCTTCGACGCGGTGCCTCGCTGCGCTCGGAACCGGCTCAGCCGGCGGGGGGTGGATCGGTTCGGCCGGCGGGTCGCTGAGTCAGGCGCGCCTACCCAACCTGGCGAGCAGGGCCGTCTGGCGATCGGCGCCGGCGGGGACCTCGAGGCGTTCGCAGACCCCTTCGGAGTAGAGCGCATCCCCGAAGCCGTCGGCGGCGGTCTCCATCTCGGTGAGCTGGTCGTCGGTGAAACGATGGTCGAGGGCGGCGGCCGTGGCGACATCCCACCGATGGGCGATCATGTCGAAACCGTAGAAGCGGATCAGCGTTTCCCCGATGGTGGTCGGACCGAAATGGCCGTCGAAGGCACGGTCGGCGATGGCCGGATCGGCGAGGCGGGAGGCGACGGCGTCCCGATGGGCCTGCCAGGCCGCCGCGGGATCGTCGAACGGCGGTGTGGTACCGAGGTCGACGTCGTGTCCGGCGAAGAAGTCCCGCTGGCTGTCGACGACGTGCGCCACGACGTCGCGGGCCGTCCACCCGTCACACGGCGAGGGGTTGGACCAGGCCTCGGCCGGCACGGTCGCGAGGACCTCGCCGAAGCCGTCGGCGTAGGAGTTGTAGCGGTTCAGCAGTGGTGAATTGTCAGTGGTGGTGGTCATGATGACAGTCAAGCGCCAGGACAGGGGACGGTGATTGATGAAACCCGACAACTCGGGATCGACGCGGCTCGACGACGTCGAACGCGCTCACCTCGTCGATCCTGCGGACGCGGGCCGTCGCCGCATCGGCCGGTGGGGTCCGAGTCCGGACCTCGACGAGATGATGCGACGGTTCTGGGTGCCCGTCTGGTCGGTCCCGCCCGGCGCCGAGGCGCCGCAGCGCGTGTTGCAGTACCCGCTGTGCCTGCTCGTCATCAGCAAGACCTATGCCCGGTTCTACGGAGTGGTCGCCGGCCTGTCGGAAACCGTGCTGACCGGCGACGGCTGGGCGGTCGGGGTGATGTTCACCCCCGCCGCCGGCGGATTGCTCGTCGGAGACGTCGCGCAGTGGACAGACCGGTTCGATGAACTGTCGGTGGTCTTCGGCGAGTCCGGCGACGGTCTCGCACGGTCGGTGCGTGCGGTGATGGAACGCGCGCCGGAGGACGAGGACACCCAGCGTGCCGCGACCGACGTCGTCGAGGACTGGTTGCGGGGATACCTCCCGATGGACGAGGACGGTCGTGTCGTCAACGCGATCGTCGACTGGGTCGAGAACGATTCGACGGTGGTCGCGGTCGCCCAGATCTGCGAGCGGTTCCACATGACCGAACGGAGCCTGCAACGACTCACCCGCCGCCGGTTGGGTCTGACGCCCAAATGGCTCATCCAACGCCGTCGCCTGCAGGAAGCGGCGGAACGTCTTCGCGAACCCGAGGAGACCCTCGCCACGCTCGCCGCCGAGCTCTCCTACGCCGACGAGGCCCATTTCGTCCGCGACTTCAAAGCCGTCACCGGAATGACGCCGCGGGAGTTCTCCTCGCGGTTCGCCTGACCAGGCCGAGTAGTCTCTATACGCCGACACACCCCGATTGTTGCCGGGATCACAGTTTGCCAGGCAGAATCGTCGACATATGGCGAGCGACGGAGGGCGCATGACTGACGCGGCTGCGGTGGCGACACGCATCCGCCGCGCGTATGAGGAGTTCCTCTCCGGCGTCACGCCGCCGTCGGATGCGGTGCGCTCCATCGTCCGCGATTCCTGGGCCCGTTCTCTGAGCCGCGGCATCGATCCCAGCGACGTCAACCCGGCCGACGGACTGCCGACCGGCGAATCGGTGCCGGTGATGACCGCCGACGAGTTCGCCGAATACCGGGCGGCACACCCGATCACCGCGGTCCGGCCACTGGTGCAGTCGCTGATGGTCGACGCGATCGCCGACACCGGCGTCGTCGCGGCCCTGACCGACCAGGTCGGACGGCTGCTGTGGGTCGAGGGTGACTCCGCGGCCCGCGACAAGGCCGGCGACATCAACTTCGTCGAGGGCTCCGTCTGGAGCGAAGAGGCCGTCGGGACCAACGCTCCCGGTCTCGCCCTGGCCGTTGATCGGGGTGTGCAGATCGTCGGTCCCGAACACTTCGCCGGCCCGGTCCAGGAATGGAGTTGCGCCGCGGCTCCGGTACACGACCCGTTCACCGGGCACGTCATCGGCGTGATCGACGTGACCGGCGGACGCGAGGTCGCGGCACCGTTCGCGCTCGCCGCAGTGCGGTCGGTGGTCGCCGCCGTGGAGCGGGAACTGCAGTCGAGCGCCGTGGATCTCGCCGATCCGGCGACCTTCCACGCGGGACTCCCGCGGTCGAGCGCCGCCCACCTCGCGGTTCTCGATGACGGCCCGCATCGCTGGCATCGCACCGCCGACGGGGCGAGTGCGCGCACCGTGTCCCCACGTCATGCCGAGATTCTCGTTCTGCTGCAAGCCTTTCCCGAAGGTCTCAACACCGAGCAACTCGCGCTGAAGCTCGCCGAGGAGGGGCTCGACCCGGTGAGTGTGCGGGCCGAAATCTCCCGTCTGCGGCGCGATCTCGGTGCCGACGTCGTCGCGAGCCGCCCGTACCGCCTCACCCTCGACATCTCCTCCGACATCTCCGACATCCGGGCGCGCATCGAAAGCGGGACCGACCTGCCGACGGTGGTCGACGACCTCGGCCGCGGCGGTCTGCTGGTCGAGTCGACGGCGCCCGGCATCGTCGAGATCTTCGAAGAACTGCGCGAGGATCTGCGTTCACGGCTGATCGCCGGCGGCGACGTCGCCGCGCTGCGCAAGTGGACCTCCTCCGTTCACGGTCGAGACGACCTCGTCGCCTGGCGCCGACTCGAGCATCGACTCCCCGTCGGGCACCCCGACCGCGCCGTCGTCGGAGGTCGCATCAGGCTGCTCGACAAGCGCTACGGACTCTGACTCCGGTCGGACGGCCGCCACCTGCTCCCTGAGGAGGTCCGGAGCCTGCGGAGGGCCGTCTCGAAGGGCACGTTGCGCCCGTTGCAACCCTTGTGCAACCAGCCCGCACCTAGCGTGTGCAGCAGATCACATCGGATACCCCGGGGTGTCCCATGTGACACGTTCCAGCCGCCCTCGAGAAGAGGCCGACACGCAAGGAGTGACCATGACCGTCTTCGCAAAGCCCGGTGCCGATGGCTCGGTGATGAGCTACGAGTCGCGCTACGACAACTGGATCGGCGGCCAGTGGACCCCGCCCGTCAAGGGTCAGTACTTCGAGAACCCGTCGCCGGTGGACGGCAAGACGTTCTGTGAGGTCGCCCGGTCGACCGCCGAGGACATCGACCTCGCCCTCGACGCCGCGCACAAGGCGGCGCCGGCCTGGGGCAAGACCCCCGTCGCCGAGCGTTCCCTCGCCCTGTTGCGCATCGCCGACCGCATGGAGGAGAACCTCGAGAAGCTCGCGGTCGCCGAGACCTGGGACAACGGCAAGGCCGTCCGCGAGACCCTCGCCGCCGACATCCCGCTGGCCATCGACCACTTCCGTTACTTCGCCGGTGCGCTGCGCGCCCAGCAGGGTTCGATCTCCGAGATCGACGAGGACACCGTCGCCTACCACTTCCACGAGCCGCTCGGCGTCGTCGGCCAGATCATCCCGTGGAACTTCCCGATCCTCATGGCGGTCTGGAAGCTCGCCCCGGCTCTCGCCGCCGGCAACGCGGTGGTGCTCAAGCCCGCCGAGCAGACCCCGGCGTCGATCCTCTACCTGGTGAGCCTCATCAGCGATCTGCTGCCCGCGGGTGTTCTCAACGTGGTCAACGGATTCGGCGTCGAGGCCGGCAAGCCCCTCGCGTCGAGCAACCGCATCCGCAAGATCGCCTTCACCGGTGAGACCACCACCGGCCGCCTCATCATGCAGTACGCGTCGGAGAACCTGATCCCGGTCACCCTCGAGCTCGGCGGCAAGAGCCCGAACATCTTCTTCAACGACGTCATGTCGTCCGACGACAGCTTCCTCGACCGTGCGCTCGAGGGCTTCTCGATGTTCGCGCTCAACCAGGGCGAGGTGTGCACCTGCCCGAGCCGCGCGCTGATCCAGCAGGACATCTACGACGAGTTCATCGCCAAGGCCGTCGACCGCGTCTCGAAGATCAAGCAGGGCAACCCGCTCGACACCGACACCATGATGGGTGCCCAGGCGTCGAACGACCAGTTCGAGAAGATCTCCTCGTATCTCGCCATCGGCCGGGACGAGGGTGCCCAGGTGCTCACCGGCGGCGAGGCCGCGGATCTCGGCGGCGACCTGTCCGACGGCTACTACATCAAGCCGACAGTCTTCCAGGGCAACAACAAGATGCGCATCTTCCAGGAGGAGATCTTCGGCCCGGTCCTCGCGGTCACCACCTTCAAGGACTTCGCCGACGCCATGCACATCGCCAACGACACCCTGTACGGCCTCGGTGCCGGCGTGTGGAGCCGTGACGGTGCTACCGCATACCGGGCCGGCCGCGAGATCCAGGCCGGTCGCGTGTGGACCAACACCTACCACGACTACCCGGCACACGCGGCCTTCGGCGGCTACAAGCAGTCCGGCATCGGCCGCGAGAACCACCTGATGATGCTCGAGCACTACCAGCAGACCAAGAACCTCCTGGTCGGCTACGCGCAGAACGCGAAGGGCTTCTTCTGATCCGGACCCTTCGAGACGCTCGCAGGCTCGCAAGCTCGCGCTTCCTGCTCCTTGAATAGCCCGGAGCTTGCGGAGGGCGTATCGAAAGGACTCGCCAACCCTTCGAGACGCTCGCAAGCTCGCTCCTCAGGGAGCGGGA
>NZ_WXYI01000020.1:35770-86634 GCF_009872315.1 Gordonia sp. YY1
TAGCCCGGAGCTTGCGGAGGGCGTATCGAAAGGACTCGCCAACCCTTCGAGACGCTCGCAAGCTCGCTCCTCAGGGAGCGGGAGACGCTCGCAAGCTCGCTCCTCAGGGAGCGGGGGACGCTCGCAAGCTCGCTGGTTCTGCTCCTTGAGTAGCCCGGAGCTTGCGGAGGGCGTATCGAAAGGACTCGCCAACCCTTCGAGACGCTCGCAAGCTCGCTCCTCAGGGAGCGGGAAAGGTGATTGAGAATGACCACCGAACAGAGTGCTCCTGATCGGGTGGTCGCCACAGACGCCGCCGTGCAGCTCTTGACCAAGTTGTCGGAGTTGCACGGCGGACTCATGATCCACCAGTCCGGTGGGTGCTGTGACGGCTCGGCCCCGATGTGTTATCCGGTGGGGGAGTACCGGGTCGGCCAGCGCGATGTGTTGGTCGGCGAGATCGAACTCGCCGAACCCATTCCGGCCGTGCGGGTCTGGATCAACGGTGACCAGTTCGAGTTGTGGAAGCACACGCAGCTCATCCTCGACGTCGTGAAGGGTCGTGGCGCCGGGTTCAGTCTGGAAGCGCCCGAAGGCGTGCGTTTCCTCTCGCGTGCGCGGGCGTTCACCGAGGAGGAGAACGAACTCCTCGCGGCGTCACCGCCGTTGACGGGTGCAACAGCCGGCGACTGAGTGACCATCGCAGAGTGCGTCGTGAGTGTCGAAATCCGATACTCACGACGCACTCTCGGTTCGCCGGAAGATGTCGTCGACCGCCTACCATCGAAGGATGCCGATGTCCGGCGATACACCGCCACCTCGTCCGCGCGTTGCCGTCACGCCCATGCGCCCCCGGCAGACGACCGAACGCCCCGGGACCGTGCGCTGGGTCGTCCTGGGGTGGATCGTCACCGTCGCGCTGATGATCGTCGCCGTGCTGGTGATCGCAGCATCGCTCGACGACATCCGCGCGGTGCTGGCCGCCGACCTGATCCGCGAACATCCCGAGAGCGGCACCGACGCCGGACGCGCCGTCGACGTCTCGCTGCTCGTCGGCGCGGGTGTCGCCCTGGTCGTCGTGGTGCTCGGCGTGACCGGCGCGGTGCGACTCTGGAGCGGCCGACGATCGGGGCGGACGCTCCTGGCGTTCGGCGCGGTGGTCGCGACCGCCGGCGCGGTGGCCTTCCACCTCACCGTCAGTCCGTCGTCAGAAGGCCTCGGCGACGCCGGGTTGCCCACGCCGGTGCTGTGGGCGCCGGCGGCCGCGGCGGTGATCGCGCTGATCGCCACCGGGGGCGCGTTCACCCGCGCGGTGAGTGCGTTCCTACGCTGAAATCGCCTGTCCCGGAAAATGACCGCGGCTCGTCGAGTCGCGCGACGATGCCCTCGGCACTCCGGACGGCCACCTGGCATCCGGATGCGACGTCCGGGGCGATCAGTGGGTGGCCCGCGAGGGACCGCCAGGTGCGAGCGGCCTGGATCGCCGACGCGCGAAGCTCCGGCACGTCGGTGTCCGCGGGCTGACCCAGGCGCGTCGCGGGATCGATTCCCGAGCCGCCGATGAGGCGGGTGAGGTCGGCGATCTGTTCCGGGGGCAGGTCGAGACCGCCGACGCGAATGGTGCTGAGCAGCCGCAGTTCCCGGAAGCCGTGTACGTCGGCGAGTTCCCGGCGAACCGACGCCCGCAGCTGCGCCGCCGGCGCCGAGGCGGAGGCCGCCAGCAGGTGATCGAGGGTCACCAGCGCCGAATGGGATTTGAGTTCGTCGGCGCGCTGGGCGAACTGGGTGTCGATGATGGCGCTCAACTCCGACAAGCCGCTGCGTTCGACGAGTTCCGCGGCCAGCGCGGTGGACGACGTCGCGCCGAAGCGGATGAGGGTGACCGCCAGCCGGATGCCGAAGACACCGAAACGCTCGGCCAGCGACCGTCGGAGATCGGCGGGGATGTCGGGCAGGATGTCGGGCCGGGCGAATCGGTCCATCGTCAGCAGGGCCGCCTCGAGCTCGGCCCCCGGCGTCGAGGCGAGCTGGGCGAGTGCGCGGAACTCGACCTCGCGCAGCGTCCGGGCAGCCAGTGCGAGCAGCCCGGCGACGGGGACCACCGCCTGGCAGAGGCCCGTCCGTTCGAGCTCCCCGGCGAAGCGTCCCGCGATCTGTTGGGCGGAGATCATCGCATCCATCCGCCCGGCGCCCAGCTCGTCGGCGCGGGATACGACGCCGATCACCCCCAGCGGACCCGACGATCCGCCGATCGCGGTGCCGATGCGCCGCAGCATGGCCGTGTCCGTGGCGGTGAGGGATCGCAGCAGATAGACGACCGCGTCGACGCCGGACCGCCCCCGGTGCTCCTCGCTCCCTGACTCGCCCCGGGGCGCGAGGAGGCGAATCGTGGAGTCGGACAACTCCGTCGACAACGACGCGGTGCCCGGCGTGTCCACGATCGTCGTGGTTTGCAGCGCGCGGGCGGGCCATTCGACGTCGAGATGGTCCACGCGGTCGGCGGTGAGCCGTCCGAAGTCGAAGCCCAGGCGCCCGTCGATGCGGGTCACCGGGATTCCGACGGTCCGACCGTCGTCGATGTGCGCGGTCACCGACGGCGACCGGCCGCTGCGGTACCAGGTGACGACGCGCGTGCACTCGGTGGCATCCGTCGGTGCGATGTCCTGTCCGACAAGTGCATTGAGCAACGTGGACTTGCCGGCCTTCAGCGATCCCGCCAGGGCGACCCGGACCGGCTGATACATCCGGTGTTCGCAGAGGTCGAGCTCGGCCTGCGCGCGGGGGTCGTCGGCCAGTGCGCCGCGGGCGGCGTCGAGAAATGCACGCGCACGATCGATCCCGGCCATCAGCGAGACTGTCCTGACGCGTGGCGACCGGCCTTCGGTTGCGCCGGGTCGAGATGATCGGGGTCGAAGTGATCTGCGGCCTTGCGGAGGGCGGCGACCGCGGTCAGCCGGGACTCGAGTTCGGCAGCTCGACGGGCCCGCTCGGACTCGGTCGACGTCGCTGCTGACTGTGCGGCACTGAGGGATTCGGAGATGGAACGGGCGGTCTGCTCCGCGACGAAGCTGAAATGGTCGCGCAGCACGCGCTGGATGACGCGCAACCGGTCACGGGACTCCTTGCCGACCTGGAAGCTGACGTCGTCGGTGAAGGCCCGCACCGCCACCTTCGCCTTGGCGCGCCGCTCGAGCACCTTCGCCTGCTTGTCGTCACGGTATGCCTTGGTGCCCAACAGGAATCCGGCGCCCACCGAGACCGGGTTGATCAACGCCATGCCGACCATCGTCGAGATGAGCCCGAACATCAGCACGCCGCCGTAGGACCCCCGCATCCCGATCAGCAGTTTCTGCGTCACGCCGACCTTGCCGCTGTCGAGTTCGGCGAGTTCGGCCACCGAGTCGAGCACGCCGGTCAGGTCGGCGACATCGATGTCGGGGAGGGAACTCTGCCCGGCGGCGGCGAAATGGTCGGCGACCCGCTCGGCCAGCCAGACCGACCGCTCATGAGCCCAGACGAAGTTGTCGCCGATCACCGCTGCCGTCTGGTCGGCCAGCCACTCGCTGAGCTGCTCCCAGTCGACGCCCGGATCGCCCTCGTCGATGGCGCGTTCGGCTTCGCGGGTGACCGCGCGCAGCCGATCGCGCAGGTCGTGGTCGATGTCGGCGGCGAGGTCGGCGACCCCGTCGGCCAATGTCTGCTGCCACTGTGCCGATTTCCGGCGCATCGCCTCGGCGTCGGCCTTGGCCTCCTGCAGCGCCCGGACGGCCTTGTTCGCGGTGTCCGGATCGCGGAGTGCGGCCAGTTCGCTGCCCAAGGTGAGCGCGAGATGTTCACTGACGACCCGGAGATCGGTGGCGACCGCCCCGCGGGCCGCTTGCTGCGCGGTGGCCACCACGCGGTCGCGCAGGTAGCGGTAGAGATCGAGGAAGCCGGCCTCGGCGTTGAGTTCTTCGTCGCCCAGGCGCAGCGCGTGCGAGCGCAGCACCGACGACACCGGCAGTACGGGGATGTCGATGCCGGCGGTCCGCAGATGCGCGCGATCGGCATCGGCGACGGCCCGCCAGTGCGGATACAGGTCGGTCTTCGTGATCAGGCACGCGACGGTCGGACACAGGCCGATCACCTGCTGGAGAAAGGACATCTCCGGCGCGGTGAACTCCTGGCTGGCGTCCGACAGCACCAGGACCGCGTCGGCGGCCGCCACCATGCCCAATGTGGCTGCGGCATAAGGGTGTCCGTGGCCGCCGACGCCGGGTGTGTCGACGAGGACGAGACCGTCCGCCAGCAGCGGACCGGGCGCACCGATCTCCAGCCGCAACACCTCGCGGCCGCCGGCGAGCGGGGAGTCGGGGGTGATGGCACCGATCGCGTCCATCGGGACCGGAATGCGATTGTCGTCGGACGGACCGTCGACGACGAGGTGGGCCGTCGGTTGCCGGGCATGCGAGATCACGGTCGGCACCGCGGTCGTCTCGTCGTCGCCCACCGAGCACACGTCGAGGTCGAGCAGCGCATTGACGAAGTGACTCTTGCCCTGTTTGAGCTGCCCCACCACGACGATCCGCAGGCGGGGGTCGGAGATGCGGGTCCGTGCGCCGTCGAGGCGGGTGACGAGGTCGGTTCGTCCGGCCTCGCGGGCCACCTCCGACATGGTGGTCAGCAGGTCACCGATGGTGGAGGGCGCCGACGACGGGGCGGCGGCCGCGGAGACCTGCGCGACGTCGACCGGCCGGGCGGCCGGCGGGAACTCGGCGGGGGAATTGGTCATGGTGTCCTCACGGTAGTGGTGACTCGGCGCACGCGGTCGGCATTGGGGACGTGTCCGGGTGCGCTACCCGGAGACGGGGTCGGCCCCGGCACCGCACGCGTCCAGCGAGGTGCTGGTCGTCGGGCGGCGCCGGGGCGATTCCGTCGTGTCCGGGGGTCAGCCGGCGTCCGGTCCGGCGTCGACGTCTCCGGATGCGGCCGCACCGGCATCCGAGTCGGCTCCCAGTCCACCGGTCAGCCCGCCGGTGAGACCACCGGTGAGGTCGCCGGTCAGGCCGCCGGTGAGCCCGCTCGTCGTGTCGGCCACGCCTCCGACCGTCGAGTCCAGGGCTCCGCCGAGTCCGGCGTCGGTGTGCGTGACGCCGCCGAGGTCGACGCCGCCGCCGGCCTCGCCGCCGCCGGTGAATCCGCCGGTCAGGCCGCCGGAGACGTCCCCGGGAAGGTCGGCCCCGGGAATGTCGGTGCCGAGGTTGCCGGCGGCGTCGGTCGTCGCGCCGAGGGTGCCACCCAGGGTCGAGTCGAGCGCACCGGCCGCCTCGCCGCCGACGTTCACTGCGCCGCCGGCCGCGCCGGAGACGGCGGTGGTCAGGTCGCCGGTGACCTCCGCCGGGAGTGAACTGTCGAGGCCCAGGTCGCCGCCGAGGCCGAGGCCACCGCCCAGACCCAGATCACCGCCGAGACCCAGGTCACCGCCTAGATCCGGACCGCTGTCCAGGACCGAACCGATCCCCGTGTCCAGCGTCGTCCCGAGCCCGGCGAGTCCGCCGCCGAGTCCGGTCTCGAGGGTGCCGGTGAGATCGTCGGCGGCGGTGCCACCCAGTCCGACGGTGGTCAGGATCGGGCCGCCCACGGTGATGCTGCCCTCCGGGGAGATCACGAGACTCGGGTTGAGCACCGCGCCGAGCTCACCGGTGAGCACATCGCCGAGACCACCCGTGGCCTCCAGCGTCGAGTCGAGGGTCGCGACCAGGCCGTTGGTGGCCGACAGATCGACATCGAGTGCGTTGCTGAGCGTGCTGCTCAGGGCGCCCGCCAGGTCCGCTCCGCCCGCCAGCTCGCCGGCGAGGCTTCCGCCGAGCTCGCCGCTCAGTGCGGTGCCGAGAACCGCGCCCAGGGATGCGCCGAGGTCGGCTCCCACGTCGCCGCCGGCACCCAGGACGGTCTCCAGGGTTCCGGTGAGGTCGGTGGCCGTCTCGGTGACCAGGCCGAGGTCGGCGCCCGCCGCGAGTGCGGCGTCCAGCGCTCCGCCGAGTTGGGTGATGAGGGCGCCGTCGACGCCGAGGGCCCCGCCGAGGTCGGCGGCCAGCAGTTCGCCGACACCGAGGCCGGCTCCGGCCGCGGCGTCGAGGATGCCTTCGACACCCGTGGTCGCTCCCAGTACCCCGCCGAGCGCGGCACCGAGCTCGGCAGCGAGGTCGCCGCCGCCACCGATCGCGGCGCCGAGCTGGGCGGCCAGGTCGGTGGTGAGTCCCGCGTCGAGGAGACCGGTCAGATCGGTGCCGAGTACGCCACCGAGTTCGAGTGCCCCGCCCAGTGCGGCTCCGAGATCGGCGCCGGCGGCTGCTCCCAGGACGCCGCTGAGCACGGTGCTCAGTGCGGTGTCCAGCCCGGCGCCGGCCGACAGCAGCCCGCCCAGAGCGGCACCCAGCTCGCCGCCCAGGCCGCCGACCACGATCAGTCCGCCTTCGAGGGCGCCCCCGACGGAGCCCTCGACGACGCTGCCGAGTCCGGCGCCAAGTCCTGCCCCGAGACCCAGTCCGGTCTCGAGTGCCCCGCCGAGCCCGCTGGTCAGATCGGCCGCGAGACCACCGTCCAGCGCGGCCGCCAGGGTGCCGCCGAGTGCCGCACCCAGGGCGCCCGCGGCGTCGCCACCGGCCTCGAGACCTGCGGCGAGCGCGCCGGCGAGGGTCGCACTCAGGTCACCACCCGCAGCGAGCGCCGAGTCGAGGTCGACGAGACCGCCGGCCGCGAGCACCGATTCCAGGGTCGCCGCGAGCCCCGCCTGCGCGCCCCCGCCGACTCCCAGGGCCGCGGTCAGCGCACCGCCGAGAACCGCGTTGGCGCCCGCTGCACCGCTCAGCGCCAACCCGCCGGCCGCGGCGGCGCTCGACGTCAGAGCAACACCCAGCGCGGTCCCGAGCGACGCGGCGGCCGTGCCGCCCGCTGCCAGCGTGGAGCCGAGAGCGCTGGTCAGGGTCGCCCCGAGCTCACCGGACAGATCGGCGACGGCCTGCGCGTCGAGCAGTCCGGAGAGCGTCGCGGACAGGTCGCCGGCGACGTCGAGCGTCGAGGTGAGGGCGGCGGTCAGATCGCTCGACAGGTCGGCCCCGAGGCCGAGTGCACCGGAGAGGACCGCGGAGATGGCGCCACCCGCACCGAGTCCGGCGGCGAGCGCCGTGGAGAGGTCGGCACCGAGCGCACCGCCGGCTCCGAACGTGGCGCCGAGCATTCCGCCGAGGGTCGCGCCGAACTCGCCCGCGAGTTCGCCGCCCGCGCCGAGCGCCGCCGACAACTGGGCGGCGAGTCCGCCACCGAGGCCGAGTCCGAGGTCGGCGCCCGCGGCGAGGAGGGCGTCGAGGGATGCGCCGAGTTGACCGGCCAACGCACCTTCCGCGTCGATCGCGCCGGCCAGCGCCCCGGCGATCGCCGCCCCGGCGCCTGCACTCAGTTCGAGGCCTCCGGCGACCAGGGTGTCGAGGGCGGCACCCAGCGCGGCGCCGAACTGCGCCGCCACCTCGCCTCCGGCGCCCAGTCCGGCGGACAGAGCCGCACCGAGGGTGACAGCCAGCTGGCCGGCCAGATCGAGGTCACCGAAAGCGATTCCGCCGAGGTCCAGGTCTGCGAGCGAGAGGCCGGAGAGGTCGACGCCGCCGAGCCCGATCCCACCGATGAGCCCACCGAAGTCGATGTCGCCCAGGCCGACTCCGCCGAGACCGATGTCACCGACACCGACGTTGATGCCTCCGCCGCTGATACCTCCGACGTTGATGCCACCGAGGCCCAGTCCACCGAGACCGAACCCGATTCCGCCCCCGGCGCTCGCACCACCTCCGACGGCACCGCCGATCGCCCCGCCGCCGAGGCCACCGCCGGCCCCGGCAATGGCGCCGAGGCCACCACCGGCAGCGCCGCCGACGGCCAGTCCGGAGTCGGCGACGAGCGGCGTCGCGGCCGAGATGTGTGCGGGCGTGATCCCGGTGAGCCCGGCACGGTCGATCGCGGCCTGGGGATTGCCGCAGTAGGCGTTGAACGCGTCCTCGTCGCGAAGCAGGCCGAGGATGAAGTCGAGTACCGCATTGGTCGGCATGGCGTCGTTCCTTGCGTCGGAGAGATCGCAGTTCGATCCCGTGTCGAGTCCGACGCTAAACGCCGGTGCGGTGCGCGACATCGGGGTAAATCCCCAGTCCTGTCGCGACGGTCGATAGGGGGGCCGGCCCCCGGGGGGACAACCCGACAGGGGGCGGGGCCGATAGGGGGTAGGGGAGTTTCTCCCTAATCGTCGCCGAAGGGCTAACGGCCGGGTCATGATCGGCGACACACTCTGTGAAGTGCACGGTCGCATCGGCCGCGGCACGCGCCAACAGACGATCGCCCACGCCACGCCGGTGGCCGGCCGGCGATCGCCGTCGACCACCCCGCAGGTGGGAACAGGAGCTGACCGACATGGGGATCGCGATCGGTGTGAAGATCGGGAGCGCGAACAGTGTCGCGGTCGTCGCCTCGGAGCACTCGTGGGAGAGGTCGCTCTCCGTCGAGACCGCCGCGCTGGTGGGTTCCGGTGATTTCCTCGACCGTGTCGGTGATCCCGTCCCGGTACTCGACGACCACGGACAGAGCCGGCCTGCCGCGCAGATCCACGCCGAGGCGATCGTCGCGCTCGTCACCCGCCTCGACCTGGGCGACGACTCCGTCGCGCATCTGACCGTCGTGCATCCCGACACGTGGACATCGCAGGCGGTCGACGAAGCCCGCGCTGCACTGCTCGCGCGGGATGACGTGCTCACAGGCGAGATCAGCTGGGTGGCGGAGTCGCGGGCGACGCTGGCAGCCGTCGAACACCACGAAGGTGCCTTCGGCGAGGGTCTGGTGATCAGCTACGACCTCGGCGCATCAGCCCTGACCGTCACCGTGCTCGCGACCGGTGACGAACCGCGTGTGGTGAGTCGGCCCCTGCGCCTCGACTCGGTCAGCGGGAACGAATTCGACCGACTGCTGCTCGGGCACACGTTGCGGGTCACCGGTGTCGCCGCCGGGCTCGCCGATCCCGGCGCCGCCTCGCCGGTTCTCGACGATCTGAGCCGGCTCCGTACCGAATGCCGCCGCGCCAAGGAATCCCTGTCGGTCGACACCGACGCGGTCGTCGACGTCCGAGTGGGCGAGGTGACCACCGTCGCTCGGCTCGTCCGCGATGACGTCGAGGACCTGGTCCGCGGACCCCTCGCGGAATCGGTGGCACTGATCCGGGAGGCACTCGCGAGTGCGGGCGGCGACCAGGCGGGAGGACACCCGGCCCCCGTCTCGGCGATCGTCCTCGGCGGTGGGGGCGCGTCCATCCCGCTCGTCACCGAGATGCTGTCCTCGACCCTGCGCCTGCCGGTGATCCTCGATCCCCAACCCGAATCGGCGTCCGCGGCCGGTGGCGCACTGATCGGCATCGCCGCGATCGGTGATCGTGATTCCGCGCCGATCGTCCCGACCGCCGCGGTCCCCGGGCAGGCGCTCGCGGCGTTGCCGGAGGAACGTCCGCTGCGGGAGATCGAGCCGGCTCCCAGTACACCGGTCGCGGCTCCGGCTCCTCGCCTGTCCCGTCGCCGGCGCGGGATCCTGATCACGGCCGGTGCCGCAGCGTTGGTGCTGGTCTCGGCCACCGGTCTGTCGGTGGGGACGGGTCTGGTCGGGTCCACGGGAGAGGCGACGCCGCCTCCCGCCGGCGCGGTGACCACCACGGCCGGCCCGGCACCGGGCACCCCCGGCACACCTCCTCCGACCGTGGCCGGAGCCAACACGGGCACCCGCACCACCGACGCCGCCACCGACACGGGCACCCGAGCCGCGGGCACCGGCGCCCCGCGCCGTACGACGGCCGGCGCCCCGGCTGCCGGTACACCGGCGCCCGGGACCACAGCGCCCCGCGGCGGTCAGTCACCCGCGCCCGGCGGGCCGGCCCCCGCGCCGGCGGCTCCGCCGGCGCCGAACCCCGGTACCTCGCCCGCGCCCGTCGAGAACCCCCCGGCGGATTCTCCCGAGCCGAGTCCCGAAGAAGGTTCGGGCGGTAACGGCATCACCCCGGGCGGTGTCCTGCAGGCGCCCGGCAGGGTCCTCGACGGAACCGGTCAGGTCGTCTGTGGCGTCACCCGTGTCGTCTGCTGACGTGGGGCGAGCGGCGACCTCGCCCATCCCGACGGTCGGCGATCGCCGGGAACTCACTCCCGCGTCGACCTGGGTCGACGACATCCTCGACCGGGCCCCTGCGAAGCTCCCGCTCTGCGCGGTCGTCGTGGGCACCCCGGGAAGCGGTCGCACCGGTCTGCTGAAGGCCGTGCACGAGCGCTTGCGTGGTCTCGACGTCCCGGTCAGCGTCGGCATGTCCTCGACCGACGTCCCGGCCGGGACGATGGTGGTACTCGCCGACGACCTCCACACCTGGCCGGGTGACCTCGTCGCACGGATGGCGACGATGGTCGACGCCGGAACCATCCAGCTGGTCGCCACGACCGAACCACGCGAGACCGATCAGGTCCTCCGCCGGGTGCTGGACCTCGCCCGACGTTCCGGCACGCTCCTCGAACTCGGCGCGATGAGCACGGCGGACGTACTGACCCACGCGGCTCGGACCGGTCTCACACTGACACCGGCGACCGCATCGCAGATCCGCCGACGCTGCGGTGGAGCCCGCACCGTCGTGACGGCCGCGCTGCTCTCGATCCGGGAAGCGGCTGCGGCCGCCGCTCCCGGGGAACCGGTCGACGAGATGGCGGTCGTCGAACGCGTGGCGCGCGATCGCCACCATCGACTGCTCCGGGGTCTCGATCCGACGACGCTGTCCGTCCTGGCCCTCGCGTCGGTACGGGCCCCGCTGGACCCCGAGAGCCTCGCCGAGACCCTGGACGTCCCGCGGGACGCAGCAGTCGGGGCACTGGACCGCGCGCGGGGAAGCGGTCTGCTCCGCGGCGCCGACGTCTTTGTGTCGTCCGCACGCGAACCGCTGCACGCCGTCCTCGGGAACCGGCGACTCGATGAGCTCCGCCGTACGTCGGCCGCAGTGCGTCTGCGGGCGACCGAACTGACCGCCGACGACGCGTTGCACGCCGCGGAGTCGGGGGTCGAGGACCCGCGGCTCGTCGACGCCCTGCTGGAAGGTGCGGCCGATGCCACCGCGGCGCGCGCAGTGGTCCTTCTCCGGGCCGCCGATCGTGTCGAACCGGGACGTGACGACGTTCGTTTCCTGATGGCCCAGCGCGCGCTGGCGTCCGGTGACATCGATGGCGCCGGTGCGGTCGCGGATGCCCGGCTCGAGTCGGCCGACCCGGGCGAGAACGGGATCGAACACTGGGTGGGGGTCGCGGCTGTGGTCGCGGCACACCGGGGTCTCGGTTCCCATGCGGCGGACCTGTATCGCTGGCTCGGATCGGACAACGTTGCGGCGGAGACGCTCTCCGCGGTGACCGCACTCCTGGCGGTCGGGGACCGGACCGCTGCCTCGGCGATCGCCGCCGTGGGTGACGGGCAGCCGCCGGTGGGTGTCCGCGCCGTGCGATCGTTGGCGATCCGGGGTCTGCTCGCCTCGGTCGGCGGCACCGACGACGGCGGTCCCGGCGACGGGGTCGACCTCGTGGTCCGTGGCCTCGCGGCCGCCGTACCGAGCAGGTCGGGTCCGGCGGCCACGAGGACGTTGCACGCCGCCGTCGCGCTCGCGCTGAACAGCGGCGACGTGCATGCGGCCAGGACACTCCGGGCAGCGGCCGGTGAATCCGCCGCCGGCGCTCTGCTCGAGGCGGAGATCGCACTGTCCAGCGGCGACCTCGAGTCGGTCACCCGTCTGCTGCCGACCGCCGAATCCATCGGCATGGTCGACCGGCTCCGGGTCCACGCTATCCGCCTCGGCCTGGCGCGTCGCAACGGTGACGTCCCGGCGCTGACGGCGCTGTGGCCGGAAGGTCTGTCACTGCTCGCCGCGACCGAGGTCGACCTCTATCTCCTGCGTCCACTCGCAGAGTTCTGGCAGGCTGCCGCCCGGCTGGCCGACACCGCGTCGATCGACCGGTACATCACCGCGGCTGATCGATTGCTCGACGCCTTGGACAACCCGGTGACATGGTCGGCGCCTTGGCATTTCGCCGGAGTTCGAGCAGCCGTCATCGCCCGCGACGCCGAGTTCGCAGCCGAGCGACAACGGCGCCTCGACGCCACGACCGCGCAGCACGCGCGTGCATCGGGCCTCGCGACGGCCGCCCGCACCTGGTCGGCACTCACTTTCGAGCAGGCCGGGAACATCACCGACGACCGGGTCGCCGGCGCGGTCTCGGCCCTACGGTCGAACGGATTGATCTGGGAAGCAGTACATTTGGCGGGGATCGCGGGGTTACATGCCGCCGACCCGAGCGCCGCTGCGGACCTCCTGGAGACCGCCCGCTCGGTTGACGCGGATCGGCGACGTCCCCGACCCGTCGACGGATTGCTGACCGATAGGGAAGCCGAGGTCGCCCGAGAACTGCTGCAGGGCTTCACATATCGGGAGATCGGTGCGCGGCTGTTCATCTCGGCGAAGACCGTGGAGCACCATGTGTCCCGGATTCGACGTCGATTGGATGCCGGGTCGCGCTCCGAGCTGATGTCGGCGTTGCGGGCCGCCGGATACAGCTGATTCGCACGGCTACTTCTCCCATCGAACATTCGCGTTCCGCGAGGAACGAATACGAGAATTCGGCGCTCTGTCGGAATTGCCGTAAGTCGGCGAATTGCATTGGCGTCGTGTGAAATTGAAGGTGTGATCTATTTCTCAACAGGGGTGGTACGTTGCGTTTTCGTTTGTTACGTTCGCCGAAGTCCGTCAGCCGAAATGTATATGGAGGCAAAACATATGAAACGAAATCTCATTCGCGTTACCACTATTGGTGCAGCTCTTGGCGTTGCAGGCTTTATCGCTCCGGCCGGGGCGAATGCCGCACCGGTGTCCGACACGAACTGTGCGAAGGTGTCGACCCCGGTCGATGCGGCCGGTTGGGGAAATATGTTCGGCGATGAGCAAGGTCAGGCCGGAAAGCTTTCCGCCACGAATGTGGTGGACCGGGACGGTTCGCTGGAACTCGTGACCACCGAGCAGACCCCGCGACAGGCGTCTTATCACAGTGCCGGTGACCTCCCGCTCGCCGATCTGGTGAAGAACAACAAGGCCCTCACCTTCGAGAAGTCCGCAGGCCAGGCCAACTGGCAGATCCGCGTGACCGGCGCCAACGTCGCCGGTTCGAGCGACGGATTCCTCACGCTCGTCTGGACCGCTCCGGAGGGGGCTGGTGAGACCAATGCCGCCTCGTCCGACCAGTGGTGGGCCACCCGCGCCCTTCCGGGGATCGAGCGCGGTGCGACCGCGACTCTGAAGGACTTGCTGGCCGCGGCGAACAGCGAGGGTCACACGACCGTGGTGAACCACTACGGCATCTCGAGCCAGCCGGAGAGCAAGGCCGGCAAGGTGAACGTCGACAACGTCTCGTTCAACGGCTGCACCACGAACTTCGCGGCCACAGGTGCCGGCGGTGCCTTCGGCTCGCTGGAGAACGTCTTCCCGTGATGCGTAGAGGCGAGCTCATCTCGGCGTTTCTTCCCGCCGGTCGAGTGTTTCTTCCCGCCGGTCGAGCGTTTCTTCCCGCCGGTCGAGCGTTTCTCCCCGCTGGTTGAGCTCGTCGAAACCACCACAGGCCCGCGACCATTCCGGTCGCGGGCTTGTGGTGCTTTCCAGTGATCAGCAGGCGTCCTCCACTCACCACTGGTCGAATCCGACATGAGCCTGTGGGAAGCCGGTGTCGATGTGGTTGTTCATCCAGTACTGCTGCGACTGGGGTCCCCAGATCCCGCTCATCCCGGTGTTCACGTTGAACTTGTGGTTGGTGAGCTGGTAGTTGGCGGTGGGACCGAAGAGTCCGATGCGGTACATGGCGTTGACGTCGAGATGGTTGTTGAAAGGTGCGACGGCCGTGATGGTTTCGCTGGCGCCGGGGTACAGGACCTGCTGCGGTGCGTTGACCCACTGACCGCCGTCGGCGTTGCTGCCGATCAGGTATTCGGGCTTGTTGGTGTGGTTGGTGATCGTCATCGCGACTGTCGGTTCGCCCGGGCGGGTGATCGGCATGGTGCCGGCATGGGCTGCTCCGGCGGCACCGAGTGCGATGCCGGTGGCTGCGGCGAGTCCGAGGGTTCCGGCTGCGATGCGGGACGCGATCTTCATGGGGTTCTCCGAGTCTCTGGTGAGGGCTTCTGGGTGGCTGTTCCGGGTTGCTTCGGTGACACCAATGACTTTCCTCGGAAAGGACCGCGCCGGGATTCCGTCGACCGGGTGATGGACCGGTGGATTCGCGCATCCACCGATCGGGGGACACGGATCACCGATCGGTGCTGAAAACCGCCCCTGGAATCCGCCCTCCACAGCCCGGCCGATGACACCATGTCGTCGAATCCGCTGCTCAGGCCGGTTTCCGATGGCGGTTTTCAGGGGTGCTTTTCAGCGGGGCCGGTCAGACCTCGCGCGCGGGCACCTCGACGATCGCGGCGGTTCCGCCGCTCGGCCGCCTGGCCAGCGAGAACGTGCCGCCGGTGCCCTCGATCCGTACGCGTCGCGAGGCCAGGCCGATGTGGCCGGCAGCCTGGCGTCGCTGTATCAGCTCCTCGATCTCGACGTCATCGGGCAAACCGATGCCGTCGTCGACCACCACCAGTCGCGCGACCCCGTCGTCGAATTCGGCGGTGATCTCCGCGGCGTCGGCCTCGGCGTGCTTGACGACGTTCGTCAGCAACTCCCGGGCTGCGGCGAACAGCAGCGAGTCGGCGGATGTGCGCAGTTCGGTCGGCCAGGCGGCAGTGTCGACGGAGATCGACGGAGCGCCGGCGCGACTGCCGTAGGACGCAGCGAGGTCGGTGAGGGCGACGGCGAGGCCCGCCTGTTCGAGGACCGCGGGGTGCAGTTCGCTCAGCGTCGACCGGAGCAGCCGGGCTGAGTCGCGCAGAGCCCCGTCGCCCCGGTTCAGAATGACCGGATCGGCCGAACCCCGAAGTGTCGCAAGCTCTTGCCGGGCGGCCAGCACGTACTGGAGGGCGCCGTCGTGCAGGTTGTCGGCGAGGTCGCGTCGTTCCCGCTCCTCGATCTCCATCGTGGCGTCGAGCAGCCGGGCCCGTTCGGCGGCAAGCGATCCGATCGTCGTCACCCGGGACCGTTGCAGCTGGGACAACAGGATCGCCCCGACCGCGAGGGCCGCCACGACGAGCACGCGCAACACGATGATCGACCACGGCTCGCCGTTCGCCTGCCGGGCGAGGATGTTGGCGACGGCATAGACCACCACGGTCGCGACCACGACGATCGCGCACAGTCGCGGCTGCAGGGAGATGGCCGCGATCATCGGGACCAGGGCGAATCCGGCGAGCAGGGCGTCGGTGGTCCAACTGACCTCGTTGGACATCCCCGCGACGACGGCCAGGATCGTCAGGAGCAGCAGGTCGATCGGCAGTGCGATCCACGAGTAGCGGACCACCCACGTGTCGTAGCGGCGCACCACGACCGCTCCGGCAACACACCACGCCGCGTAGAGGGCGGCGGTGACGACGCTGAACACTGCCGCATGGTCGGGCGGATCGAGACACACTGTCAGCAGCACGAAAAGCGCCAGGAACAGTCGCAGCAGCACCTGGACCCGGATACCGCGGATGGCGTGCTCGACGAGGATGCGATGGATCCGGGGCTCGTCGGCGAACTCGCCGAACCCGAGATAGACCGTCAGTCCGGCGATCTCGATGTCGGAGTTGCGCAGCACGCCGCGGCTACTCGAGAAGCCCACGACGCATCGCCTCGGCCACGGCGGCCGCGCGGTCGGAGACCCCGAGCTTCTCGTAGAGGCGCTGGGTGTGGGTCTTCACGGTCGCGGCACCGATGTACAGCTCGGCGGCGACCTGCGGAATCGATTGTCCCCGTGCGAATCCGGTGAGCACCTGGCGCTCGCGTTCGCTGAGCGCCGGGGTGTCGCGCTGGGTTTGGGCGCGGATCTCACCGACGAGGCCGGCGGCGAGCATCGGGGGCACCACCGTCTCTCCTCGGGCGACCCGCGTCACCGCACCCACGATCTCGTCGCGGTCGGCGTCCTTCGACAGATATCCGGCGGCACCTTCCTGCAGTGCCCGGAACACGATGGGACCGTCGGTGACCGCCGACAGCAGCAGCACGCGCGTGGGCAACTGATCGCGGGTGACCGCATGCGCCAGTTCGACACCCGTCATCCCGGGCATCTGATGGTCGACCACGGCGACGTCGGGGTTCGCGTGCCGGATGAGCTCGAGTCCGGCGGCCCCGTCGGCTGCCTCGCCGACCACCCGCACCCGTCCGCTCTGCGTCAGACCCCGTGACACCCCGTCCCGGAAGAACGGGTGGTCGTCGACGACGACCGCGGTCACGAGGTCGTCCACACTCAGCTCGCCGGCTCGGTGCGCGTGGGTGCCGTCACGGTGATGAACCGCGCCGCGGTGTCCACGGCCTGTCGTGCCTCGGTGGACAGCCGCGGCATGAGCTGGAACACGTGTCCCTGATCCGGCCAGGCCTGGATCACCGAAACGCCTCCGGCCCCGACGATCTCGTCGTGCGTGGCCCGGGCGTCGGCGCCCATGACCTCCAGCGATCCGTACTGGATGAGGGTCTTCGGGAGGCTCATCTCCGGGGTGAGGCGGATGCGCATGCGCGGATGGTCGGGGTCGGCGCTCCGCGTGTAGAGACGAAGGATCTTGCGCGCGGTGACCGCATTGATGATCGGATCGTGGACGCCGCTGCGCTGATTGTCCACGGCCAGATCGAAAGTCGGGTCGTAGAGCGGGGAGAAGAGCACCATCGAACCCGGCTGCGGTGTGCGGGTCGCGTGGTTGACGGCGAGGAGATCGAGGGCGAGGTGCCCGCCGGCCGAGTCGCCGGCCACCACGATGTCCTCGGCCCGGTAACCCTGCGCGAGCAGCCATCGGTAACCGCGGATGGCGTCGTTTCCCGCACACGGCCAGGGATGTTCGGGACCGAGCCGGTAGTCGAGGCTGAACGCCGAGAGTTCCGTCCGATTTCCCAGCCGCGCGACGAGACCGCGATGCGTGCGCGGGGAGCACACCACATATCCGCTGCCGTGCAGGTAGTAGATGATCCGGGTGCCCGGCTGCGGGTCCGCGGCGCGTCGGCCGGTCACCCATTCACCGCGGATCTGGCCCCCGCGGAAGGTCTCCCTCACCAACTCGACCTGCGTGCCGGACGGCGGTGGACTGAGCCGTTCGATGGTGCGGTTCAGTCCCGGGCGGGTCCGCTGGATCATCTGCGCGGTCACCAGGGGATGGCTCCGGCCCGCGGCGAGCATCATCGGCCAGGTGACCCGCGCGAGGTAGGCGTTCACGGCGCGCGATCGGCGAGAACCGTGGGGGTCGACGCCGAGGCTTCCGAATGGTTTCTCGTCATCGGCGGGCGGCATGGGCGCCCCGCCCGAGGGTAAGGTGATGCTCATCACTCAGACGCTAGCCGCGCCTGGTGTCCGGTGTGCGACGAATATGCGGGTCGACACCTGACCGCGACCCCGCCGCGATCGAGTGGCCACCGCGATGGACCCGTCCCGTTACGAACAGAAGGCAGACAGCTCACGTCGAGCGGTCCGCACGGTGATGTCCGTACTCGCCCGATTTTCCTCTGACGTGCAGTATCGCGTCCATTGTGGTAGCCGGATTTCGATAGTGGGCACCCCACATGGAAAAATGACCCACAATGCTCATACGGCAGCCCGCGGGCGCCCTCTGAAGTGCTGCGCGCAAAGCCGAGATGAGCATGGTGCTCGGGCCTCGACGATGCGGCCCGTGAGATTCCGTCAGCAACGGCGCTGACGGGGCCACCGCCTTGTGATTGTCGGCTCTGCCCCAGGTCAGCCCCTCGGGGGAGGATGACGACGCTGTGGACATCGAGGTCCGCAAGGCGAACAGGCCGGCAAGGGAGCCGGTTACACAGGCGGGGTGGCCCCCAGACATTGACCACTGTTAGTGCGTGCACCCTCCGCACGCAAAGTGAGGCGGATATGAAGCAGGCTCCGGGACCGGTGGGTCTCTACGACCCACGTAACGAGCACGACTCGTGCGGCGTGGCGTTCGTCGTGGACATGCACGGACGACGCAGTCGCAACATCGTCGACAAGGCGATCATGGCCCTGGTCAACCTCGAGCACCGCGGTGCCGCAGGTGCTGAACCGAACACAGGTGACGGTGCCGGGATCATGATCCAGGTTCCCGACCGCTTCCTGCGTGAGACGGTCGATTTCGAGCTCTCCGCCGAGGGCAGCTACGCGACCGGTATCGCGTTCCTGCCGCAGGGCTCCGAAGATGCTCGTCTCGCCTGCGAGGGCGTCGAGAAGGTCATCGAGTCCGAGGGTCTGACCCTGCTCGGCTGGCGCGAGGTGCCCACCAACGAGAACTCGCTCGGTGCGCTCGCCCGCGACGCGATGCCCACTTTCCGCCAGGTCTTCATCGGTGGCGCGGAGGGCATGGAGCTCGAGCGCCGGGCGTACGTCGTGCGCAAGCGCGTCCAGTACGAGCTCGGCAACAAGGGTGCAGGCGCCGACGGCCCCGGCCGCGAGACCGTGTACTTCCCGAGCCTGTCGGGACGCACCTTCGTCTACAAGGGCATGCTGACGACCCCGCAGCTGCGGGAGTTCTACGTCGACCTGCAGGACTCGCGCGTCGAGAGCTCGCTGGGCCTCGTCCACTCGCGCTTCTCCACCAACACCTTCCCGTCGTGGCCGCTCGCGCACCCGTTCCGTCGTGTCGCCCACAACGGTGAGATCAACACCGTCACGGGCAACGAGAACTGGATGCGTGCCCGCGAGGCGCTCATCGACACCGAGGCCTTCGGTGCCGACGCGGCGTCGAAGATCTTCCCGGTCTGCACCCCCGGTGCGTCGGACACCGCACGTTTCGACGAGGTGCTCGAACTGCTGCACCTCGGTGGCCGCAGCCTGCCGCACGCGGTCCTGATGATGATCCCGGAGGCCTGGGAGCGTCATGAGTCGATGAAGCCCGAGCACCGTGCGTTCTACCGCTATCACGCCACCATGATGGAACCCTGGGACGGCCCGGCGTCGGTGTGCTTCACCGACGGCACGGTCGTCGGAGCGGTCCTCGACCGAAACGGCCTGCGTCCCAGCCGCATCTGGGTCACCAAGGACGATCTCGTCGTGATGGCCTCCGAGGTCGGTGTCCTCGACATCGACCATGCCGACGTCGTGCAGAAGATGCGCCTGGAGCCCGGCCGGATGTTCCTCGTGGACACCGCCGCCGGCCGCATCGTCGACGACGAGGAGATCAAGGACGAGCTCGCCGCCGAGCACCCGTACCAGGAGTGGCTCGACGAGCATCTGGTCGACGTCAACGACGTGCGTGCGCTGCCGCACGAGCACATGGCCCACGACCGGGTCGCGTTGCGCCAGCAGGTCTTCGGTTACACCAGCGAGGAGCTCGACCTCCTCGTCGCGCCGATGGCCAGGACCGGCGCCGAGGCGCTCGGTTCGATGGGCACCGACACCCCGATCGCCGTGCTGTCGAAGCGTCCGCGCATGCTGTTCGACTACTTCCAGCAGCTCTTCGCGCAGGTCACCAACCCGCCGCTGGACGCCATTCGCGAAGAGGTGGTGACCGGCCTCGGCGACACGATCGGCTCCGAGGGCGATCTCCTGCATCCGGGTCCGAACAGCTGCCGCAAGATCGAGATCCCCGAACCGACCATCGACAACGACACGTTGGCGAAGCTGGTTCGGATCGAGGAGGACGGCCGCTACCCGGACCTGCGCAGCAAGCAGATCTACGGCCTGTACCCGGTTGCCGAGGGCGGCGCGGGCCTGCGCGCCGCACTGGACCGGATCCGCGCCGAGGTGAGCGCCGCGATCGACGACGGTGTGTCCATCGTGGTGCTCTCCGATCGTGAGTCGGACGAGACCAACGCACCGATCCCGTCGCTGCTGCTGACCGCGGCGGTGCACCATCACCTGGTCCGGGAGCGCAAGCGCACCCGGGTGGGCCTGGTGGTGGAGTCCGGCGACGCCCGCGAGGTCCACCACATCGCTGCGCTCGTCGGCTTCGGCGCCGGCGCGGTCAATCCGTACATGGCCTTCGAGTCGATCGAGGACATGGTCGAGCGCGGCGTGCTCGGCGACATCGACTTCGCCACCGCACGCAAGAACTACATCAAGGCCGCCAGCAAGGGTGTGCTCAAGGTGATGAGCAAGATGGGCATCTCGACCATCGCCTCGTACACCGGTGCGCAGCTCTTCCAGGTCATCGGCCTCTCCCAGGCGACCGTCGACGAGTTCTTCACCGGCCTGATCAGCCAGCTCGGCGGCATCGGTCTCGACGAGATCGCCGCCGACGTCGCCACCCGGCATGCACTGGCCTTCAGCGACCGGCCCTCGGAGCGCGCACACCGCGAGCTCGAGGTCGGCGGTGAATACCAGTGGCGCCGTGAGGGTGAGTACCACCTGTTCAACCCGGACACGGTGTTCAAGCTGCAGCACTCCACGCGCACCGGGCAGTACGGGGTGTTCAAGGAGTACACGAAGCTGGTCGACGACCAGTCGACCCGTCTCGGTACGCTGCGCGGCCTCTTCGACTTCAACTTCGGTGACCGGGACCCGATCCCGATCGAGAAGGTCGAGCCGGCCAGCGAGATCGTCAAGCGGTTCTCCACCGGCGCGATGAGCTTCGGTTCGATCTCGGCAGAGGCCCACGAGACGCTGGCCATCGCCATGAACCGTCTCGGTGGTCGCTCGAACTCCGGTGAGGGCGGCGAGGATCCGCGTCGTTTCCACCACGACGAGAACGGCGACTGGCGGCGCAGCGCGATCAAGCAGGTCGCGTCGGGACGTTTCGGTGTCACCTCGCACTACCTGTCGAACTGCACCGACATCCAGATCAAGATGGCGCAGGGTGCCAAGCCCGGTGAGGGCGGCCAGCTCCCGCCGCACAAGGTGTACCCGTGGGTCGCCGAGGTCCGCGGTTCGACGCCGGGCGTCGGCCTCATCTCGCCGCCGCCGCACCACGACATCTACTCGATCGAGGATCTCGCGCAGCTGATCCACGACCTGAAGAACGCGAACCCCAAGGCGCGCATCCACGTGAAGCTCGTCAGCGAGGTCGGCGTGGGCACCGTCGCCGCCGGTGTGTCGAAGGCACACGCGGACGTCGTGCTCATCTCGGGTCACGACGGTGGTACCGGTGCGTCGCCGCTGACGTCGCTCAAGCACGCCGGCGCGCCGTGGGAGATCGGTCTGGCCGAGACCCAGCAGACGCTGCTGCTCAACGGTCTTCGCGATCGCATCGTGGTCCAGGTCGACGGTCAGATGAAGACCGGCCGCGACGTCGTGATCGCCGCACTGCTCGGTGGTGAGGAGTTCGGTTTCGCGACCGCGCCGCTCGTCGTCTCGGGCTGCGTCATGATGCGCGTCTGCCACCTCGACACCTGCCCGGTGGGCATCGCCACCCAGAACCCGCTTCTGCGTGAGCGTTTCGCCGGCAAGCCGGAGTTCGTCGAGAACTTCTTCCTGTTCATCGCCGAAGAGGTCCGGGAACTGCTGGCACGCCTCGGTTTCCGTACGCTCCAGGAGGCCGTGGGTCACGTCGAGGCGCTCGACACCACCAAGGCGCTGGCGCACTGGAAGTCGGAGAAGGCGGGCAAGCTCGACCTGTCGTCGATCCTGACCATGCCGGAATCGCCGTTCATGAACCAGGACCTGTACTGCTCGGGCGTGCAGGACCATGCGCTCGAGAAGGCGCTCGACCAGCAGCTCATCGCGCAGAGCCGCGAGGCGATCGACCACGGCACCCGGGTGTCGTTCACGTCGAAGATCACCAACGTGAACCGCACCGTCGGCACCATGCTGGGCCACGAGGTCACCAAGACCTATGGTGCACAGGGTCTGCCGGACGGCACGATCATCGTCGACTTCACCGGTTCGGCCGGCAACAGCTTCGGCGCCTTCGTGCCCAAGGGCATCACGCTGCGGCTCGAAGGCGACGCCAACGACTTCGTGGGCAAGGGTCTCTCGGGCGGCCGCCTGGTGGTCCGTCCGGCGCGCAACGCCCCGGCCGACTTCGTCGCCGAGCACAACATCATCGCCGGCAACGTGATCGGTTTCGGTGCCACCGCGGGCAAGATCTTCCTGCGCGGCATCGTCGGTGAGCGCTTCTGCGTTCGTAACTCCGGTGCGACGGCCGTCGTCGAGGGTGTGGGTGACCACGGTTGTGAGTACATGACCGGTGGACGCGTGGTCATTCTCGGCGAGACCGGCCGCAACTTCGCGGCGGGTATGTCGGGCGGT
Source organism: Gordonia sp. YY1 (assembly GCF_009872315.1). Classification (NCBI taxonomy): domain Bacteria; kingdom Bacillati; phylum Actinomycetota; class Actinomycetes; order Mycobacteriales; family Gordoniaceae; genus Gordonia; species Gordonia sp. YY1. The sequence goes on from NZ_WXYI01000020.1 coordinate 58,096, forward strand.
ATCGCCTACGTCTACGACCCGGACGCCGAGCTGGCCGACAACCTCAACACCGAGCTCGTCGACATCGAGCCGCTCGCCGACGAGGACATCGAGTTCCTCGCCGGCATCATCGACGAGCACCGTGCCGAGACCGAATCCCCGGTCGCCGCAAAGCTGCTCGCCGATTGGGACACTGCCCAGACCAAGTTCGCCAAGGTCATGCCGCGGGACTACAAGCGCGTGCTGCTGGCCATCTCCGACGCGGAGAAGACCGGGCGAGACGTGAACGAAGCGATCATGGAGGCCGCACGTGGCTGACCCCAGAGGATTCCTCAAGCACCCCGAGCGGGAGCTGCCCGACCGTCGTCCGGTCGAACTGCGGCTGCTCGACTGGAACGAGGTCTACACCGACTTCGACAAGGGGCACCTGAAGACTCAGGCCAGCCGCTGCATGGATTGCGGCATCCCGTTCTGCCACAACGGTTGTCCGCTCGGGAACCTGATCCCCGAGTGGAATGACCTGGTCTACAAGGACCGGTGGCGTGACGGTATCGAGCGTCTGCACGCGACCAACAACTTCCCGGAGTTCACCGGTCGCCTGTGCCCGGCGCCCTGCGAGGCGTCGTGCGTGCTCGGCATCAACCAGCCGCCGGTGACCATCAAGCAGGTCGAGGTCGAGCTCATCGACAACGCCTTCGACAACGGCTGGGTCACCCCGGTCCTGCCGACGAAGAAGACCGGCAAGTCGGTGGCCGTCGTCGGTTCGGGTCCCGCCGGACTTGCCGCCGCACAACAGCTCACGCGTGCCGGGCACGACGTGACACTCTTCGAGCGGGCCGACCGCATCGGTGGTCTGCTGCGCTACGGCATCCCCGAGTTCAAGATGGAGAAGCGTCACATCGACCGCCGCCTGGCGCAGATGGAGGCCGAGGGCACCGTCTTCCGTACCGGCGTCAACGTGGGTGTCGACATCACCGTCGAGCAGCTACGTGCCGATTTCGACGCGGTCATCCTCGCCAACGGTTCGACCATCGGTCGCGACCTGCCGATCCCGGGCCGCGAGCTCGACGGCATCCACCAGGCGATGGAGTTCCTGCCGCAGGCCAACCGGGTTCAGCTCGGCGACACCGTCGAGGGGCAGATCACCGCAAAGGGCAAGAAGGTCATCATCATCGGCGGTGGCGACACCGGCGCCGACTGCCTGGGGACCTCGTTGCGGCAGGGCGCCGAGATCGTCCATCAGTTCGAGATCATGCCGAAGCCGCCGATCGAGCGTGCCGAGTCGACCCCCTGGCCGACCTACCCGCTGATGTACCGCGTGTCGTCGGCCCACGAAGAGGGCGGCGAGCGCGTCTTCTCGGTCAACACCGAGGAGTTCATCGGGGAGAACGGCAAGGTCACCGGCCTCCGGGCCCACGAGGTGGTCATGCGTGACGGTCGCTTCGAGAAGGTCGAGGGCTCGGATTTCGAACTCGAGGCCGATCTGGTCCTGCTGGCGATGGGCTTCGTCGGCCCCGAGCGTGAGGATCTCCTCGACAAGATGGGCGTCGAGTACGACCCTCGCGGCAACGTCAAGCGCGACAGCAAGTTCGCCGCGGTCGGCCGGCCCGGCGTGTTCGTCGCCGGCGACGCCGGTCGTGGTCAGTCGCTGATCGTGTGGGCGATCGCCGAGGGCCGTTCGGCCGCCGCGGCCGCCGACGAGTACCTCACCGGTGCCTCCGATCTGCCGGCCCCGATCGTGCCGACCCAGGTCGCCCAGCGCTGACCCGTCGCCACCAGAACCGAGGACTCCCGCCCGCCGCACAAGGTTGGGCGGGAGTTCTTTTCACTCTGCTACACATCCCAGTGGCACCGCCATACACTCGGCTCATCGCGATCCATCTACCGAAGGGACAGCCCATGCGTCGAATCCTCGCCATCATGTGCACTCTGCTGTGTGCGGTCTTGGGAGGGTTCGGGCTGACGGCACCGCGCGCGGACGCGGCGCCCGCCGGCTGCCCGAAGATCTATGTCCTCGCCGTTCCGGGTACCTGGGCCAACGGGGTCAGCCCGGGTGTCCTGAGCGCCGTCACGTCCGGGCTGGGTCCGGAGACCAAGGTCCAGTACGTCGGCTACGACGCGACCGCGTTCCCGTGGGAGAAGGCGGTTTACGGGAAGTCGAAGGCGCAGGCCGTCGCCAACACCCGAGGCCTGGCACTGCAGATGCTGCAGCGTTGCCCGGGAACCCGGATCGCGCTCGTCGGTTACAGCCAGGGCGCCGACGCGGCCGGCGACCTCGCGTCGGAGATCGGCACCGGGCGTGCGGCGATCCGCCCCGGTCAGGTTGCCGGCGTCGTGCTGATCTCCGATCCCCGACGGTCGCGCAAGGACAACCTCGTCGGTCCGGCCCTGCGCGGGGAGGGCAGCGGCGGTCCCCGCCTCGACGGCATGGGGTGGGTGCTGCCCCGGGCCTTCACGCTCTGCGAGCCGTCGGACATGTACTGCAACGTGCCGCGAGACTTCTACATCACCCGCATCGCCGGCTACCTGGCCGAAACCAGCGATCCGACGCCGAGCCAGATCCTCCAGTACCAGGCCGAGGCTGCCGTGATCGTTCGGGAGCTGCTCACGCTCGGCGGACCCGGAGCCGTCGTCGAGGAGCTCGGCAACAAGCGTGCCCGCGAGCAGATCACCTCGTTCAACCGGTTCCTGAAGTCCGGCTCACACGGCACCTACGGCGATTTCCAGGTGAATCCCGGTGTCAGCGCCGTCACCTGGGCCAACCGCTTCCTCGCCGGCCTCGCCTGAGGTCATCCGGCGCGATCGGGCTTTCGGCCGATGAGGGCTCCGGTCGATTACCTGATGGTGTGGAACTCGACCGACGTGAATCCCTGGCGGGTCAGGTCCGGGGTGTAGCGCCTGACATCGAGGGCGTCGACCGGATCGGTGTGGCCGGCGACCTGGTCGCCGGTGCGCCGGGCGGCACGTCCTCGCGGTTCCGTTGCCCCTGGACCCGGCGGCGCCTCCGGACAGTGAACGTCTGGCGCCGGTTCATCGACTACTCGTACTCGCGGAGCAGTACCCCGAGGTCTATCGAATCCTCGTCGGCCGTTCGACGGGCGGGATGGTGCTGCGGTCCACGCGGGATCTCGTCGAGCGACTGCTCACCGAGCAGATGGCCGGACGACTCGAGGTCGCCGAACAGGATTTCGCCGCGACCATCGCGTTCCTGTCCTGGGGTGTCGTCGGGATGCAGGCGGCCATCGCCGATTCCGGCGGCGCTCTGACGGCCCGGCGTGCCTACGACATCGTCGCCGGATTGCTGGCGCCCGCCGAGCCGTAGAACGAATTTTGGTCCGAGTGGATGGCATACGCCGCAGCATTCGCTGCGTAGCATTGGTGCTGGTAGATGCCGCGTCGCTACCCGGAACGTAACGCCCTGCGTGTCATGATCGATCTAGTCGACATGTACGGCAGTCACGAATCCGGGACACCGGAGACGTGGACTCTCACATGTCGACGGGGCTCGGGGTGAGTGGTGCAAACCACGAAAAACCTTGGCGACAACGATGAGTACTGTCGCTACAGTAGGTCAAAGTCAGAGTCCGTTGTAACGAATGTGAATGCACCAGGAAGTGATTGGTCATGAAGTTGGCTGACACATTTCACTCACCCCGCCGGGGTTCATTGCTGAATTCGCTCACCGGGGGGCGACTCGGCGGACGTCGTGTCAACTCATCGACGTTTCCCGCGGAGGCAGAACGTCTCATCACGCCGGCCGAGCTCCGGCGCCTCGGCGTAGGTTCCTGATCCCCGCGGTGATCAGGCCGCAGTGATCACTCGTCGTGATCACTCGTCCCGGGCCACCCGGGCGCCCATTCCGCCGATCTCGATCACATCGCCGATGGCCAGTTGCCGTCCGCGTCGGGTCTCGACCTCGCCGTTGACGGTCACCAGGCCGTCGGCGATGACCTCTTTGGCCTCGGCGCCGGATTCGATGAGGTTGGCCAGTTTCAGGAACTGGCCGAGTCGGATTGAGTCGTCCCGGATCGTCACGTCGTACACGGTCCCGATCATGCCCCGTGTCCGCACACCCGGCCACACCGGCACGACCACGCAGATATGTGCCGGGTTGTGTGCCGCCGCTTGATCGAATCAGCGTGGAGTGCAGAGCGCACCCGCGCATACGACTACCGTCGACGCATGGCCACCGACACCCCCCTTGCGCCGGTCGACCCGTCCAGCCCCGACGAACATCCCGAGGCGCCCCGGCGGACCCCCACCGCGGCGGACCGACGTTCCCTCGTCCTCCTCGACAAGATCAGGCGCCCTACCGGATTCGGCCGCAATGCGCCGCACATCGCGGGCACCGTCGTCGGTGTCCTGGCGACGATCGCGTTGCTGTCCAGCCTGTTGCCGGCTCTCCGGCATCTGATCCACGACCCCCGGCGCTACGTCGACGACTACATCATCACGCTGCCCGACACGAGCTTCGCGTGGGCGTTCGTCCTCGCCCTCATCGCGGTCGCCCTGTCGGCGCGCAAGCGGATCGCCTGGTGGATCAGCGTGATCTACCTCGTACTCTTCATGGTCGGCAACGTGCTGTACCTGATCCCGGCACTCGAGGACGACCTCGACGTGACGGCCTGGGACCGGACCAACATCTACATCGGACTGGTCATCGATCTCGCCGCGCTGGTCTTCCTCGTGGCCACGTATCGCCAGTTCCACACCCGCGTCCGCCGAGGCGCGATCCCGGCCGCGATCGCGACCCTGATCGTGGGACTCGGGATCGCCACGTTGCTCGGTTGGGCGCTGGTGTGGGCGTTCCCTCACACTCTGACCCGTGGCGACCGGCTGCCGTACGCGTTCAACCGGGTGGTCGCCTTCAGCGCCATCGATCAGGACGCCTCCTTCGACGGTCGCCACACGCACGTCTTCGTCAACGGTCTGCTGGGCTTGTTCGGGGCCCTCGCACTGATCGCCGCGGCTATCGTGTTGTTCCGGTCGCAACGCCTGCGGTGGCTCATGACCGCCGAGGACGAAGCACTCATCCGTGCCCTCATCACGAGGTTCAACGACGACGACTCGCTCGCCTACTTCTCGACGCGCCGAGACAAGGCGGTCGTGTTCTCGTCCGACGGTCGGGCAGCGATCACCTACCGGGTGGAGATGGGCGTCGGGATCGCCGGCGGTGACCCGATCGGCGATCCCGATTCGTGGCCCGACGCCATCGCCGAGTTCCTCACTCTCTGTGAGAAATACGGATGGCATCCGGCGTCCATCGGATCGAGCACGCGCGGTGCGGCCGCCTACGATGCCGCGGGCTTCATGTCGCTCACCATCGGTGACGAGGCCATTCTGCACACGCGTGAGTTCAGCCTCAGCGGTCCGACGATGAAGGCCGTGCGCCAGGCCGTGACCCGCACCCGCCGTGCAGGCGTGACGGTACGCATCCGCCGGCACGGCGAGATCTCGACAAGCTCGATCGGCGGAAGGCCGTCCGAGATGGAGAAGGTCGTCGCGCGTGCCGACGACTGGCGCGACACCGACGAGGAACGCGGTTTCGCGATGGCGTTGTCGCGCATCGGCGATCGCGCCGACGACAACTGCCTGCTGGTCGAAGCCGTCGTCGGTGAAGGCACCGCCGACGAGGAGGTCGTGGGCATGCTCTCGTTCGTCCCCTGGGGACGACGCGGTGTGTCCCTCGATCTGATGCGTCGGGACCGGCAGGGACCGAACGGTGTCGTGGAGACGATGGTCGCCGAGTTGTGCCGCAACTCCGAGCAATTGGGCATCACCGAGGTCTCGCTCAACTTCGCCGCCTTCCGCGCGTTCTTCGAGCAGGGGCCGCAGATCGGTGCCGGCCCGATCATGCGCATGGGTTACTCGGTGCTGATGTTCGGCTCCCGGTTCTTCCAGATGGAGTCGCTGTACAAGTCGAACGCCAAGTACCTGCCGGACTGGGAGTCGAGGTACCTGTGCTTCGAGGACAATCGCATCCTGCCGCGCGTCGGTCTGGCCGCGATTCTCGCCGAGGGGTTCATCACGCTCCCGAAGTTCGGACGGGCCAAGCACTACACCGAAGGGGAGCCGTCGATCCCGGCCGGCGTCGACGCACCTGCGTTGATCGCCGAACTGGAAGCCGAGGCGGCGACCCCCGAGGGCGCGGTCGTGCACCGTCCCGAACAGGTGCGGGTCCGCCTCGACAAGATGGACCGGCTCGTCGAGCGCGGATTCGATCCGTATCCGCCCGCCGACCAGCCCACGCACACCGTCGCGCAGGCGAGGACCGAACCCGCGGGCAGTGTCGTGACCATCGCCGGCCGCGTCACGCGCCTGCGAGACTTCGGCAAGGTCGTGTTCGCCGACATACACGACTGGTCGGGCGAGGTGCAGGTGCTCGTCGAGGATTCGCGGGTCATCCCGGGAACACCCGACTTCGGGACCGACGTCGACCTCGGCGACCTCATCCAGGCCCGCGGGGTCGTCGGCACCAGTCGTTCCGGTGAACTGTCGATCCTCATCGACGCCTGGCGGATCAACGGCAAGTGCCTGCGACCTCTGCCGGACAAGTGGGCGGGACTGACCGACCCCGAGGCGCGCGTGCGTCAGCGCTACGTCGACCTCGCGATCAACGAGGAGAGCCGGAAGAACCTCGCGATCCGCAGCCTGGTGGTGAAGTCGATGCGCGACTTCCTCGCCGCGCGCGGCTTCCTGGAGGTCGAGACGCCGATGCTGCAACAGATCCACGGCGGCGCCAACGCGACCCCGTTCCAGACGCACATCAACGCCTACAACCTCGACCTCTATCTGCGGATCGCGCCGGAGCTCTACCTGAAGCGTCTGTGTGTCGGCGGAGTGGAGAAGGTGTTCGAGATCGGCCGCAACTTCCGCAACGAGGGCGTCGACTTCAGTCACAATCCGGAGTTCACGAGCCTGGAAGCCTATGAGGCGCACAGTGATTACCTGAAGATGTTGGACCTGACCCGCGAGATGATCCAGAATGCGGCCACCGCGGCCTACGGTGAACCGGTCATCATCCGCACCGACGCCGACGGAAACGAAGTCCGCGTGGACATCTCGGGGGAGTGGCCGGTAAAGACCGTCCACGGGGTCGTCTCCGAGGGTGCCGGTGAGGAGATCACCCCCGAGACCCCGGTCGAGACGTTGCGGGCCGTGTGCCACCGCCTCGACATCAACTACCGCCCGGATTGGGATGCCGGCCAGATCGTCCTCGAGCTCTACGAGCATCTCGGCGAGGACCGCACGACCTTCCCGACGTTCTACACCGACTTCCCGACGTCGACCTCGCCGCTGACCCGCGCGCACCGCAGCAAGCCGGGCGTTGCCGAACGCTGGGACCTGGTGGCGTGGGGTGTGGAGCTCGGCACCGCGTACACCGAACTGACCGATCCGGTGGAGCAGCGCAAGCGTCTCACCGAGCAGTCGATCCTGGCGGCGGGCGGCGACCCGGAGGCGATGGAACTCGACGAGGACTTCCTGCAGGCGCTCGAGTACGCGATGCCGCCGACGGGCGGGCTCGGGGTGGGCGTCGACCGTGTGGTCATGCTCATCACCGGTCAGTCGATCCGCGAATCGCTCGCGTTCCCGCTGGCCAAGCCGCAGGACACCTGAGCCGCGGCTTCTGCTGGCGAGCCCGTACTGAGCGGGTTTCGACGCGACGCCTCGCTTCGCTCGGTGTCGGCTCAACCGGCGGGGGGTGGCTCGGTGGGTTTCGACGCGACGCCTCGCCTCGCTCGGTGTCGGCTCAACCGGCGTGGGTGGCTCGGTGTCGGCTCAACCGGCGTGGGCTTTTGCTGGTTGAGCCGGTAGCGAGCGGAGCGAGCCACCGTGTCGAAACCTCGGGCACACTGGTCAGGTGCACGAGACGACGCCGGACCCCGGCGATGACACAGCTCCGGGGGAGTACGTCACCGTCGGCGGGCACCGTCTCCACGTGCTCGACGAGGGATCGGGACCTCCGCTGCTGTTGATGGCGGCGTTGGGCAGCAACTGGTTCGACCTCGACCCGCTCGTCGCTCGTCTTGCGGCGTCGTGGCGGGTGATCCGGTACGACCGGCCGGGCTACGGGTTGTCGAGTCCGGTCGACCGTCGGCACCATCCGACGCTTCTCGGCGAGATCGAGCGGATGGTCGCGGTACTCGACGCCCGTGGGATCGACGAACCCGTTGTCGTGGTGGGCCATTCACTCGCGTCGCTGTACGTGGAGGCTTTCGCCCGGCAGTACCCCGGCCGCACCGCGGCCGTAGTGGTGCTCGACGGCTCGTATGTGCTCGTCCCCTGGCGCCTGGTCCCGCTGTCCTTCCGGGTCGGCAACGCGCACCGGGCGGTCGGTGCGGCGCGTGCGGTGACCAGTCGCGTCGGCATCCGACGATGGCCGAGCGTGCAGGTGTGGACACGGGTCGTGCCGGCACCTCCGGAGGGGCTCGGTGAACAGCAACGGAGATGGAGCAAGCGGGTCTTCGGGCAACCGCCGTTCCTGCTCGCGATGCTCGTCGAGAACGCGGCCTTCGGCGCGATGAACAGGACCCTGCGGGGTCTACGCCGCAGCAATCCGATGCCCCGGGTACCGATCGTCGTCGTGGTCGCGTCATCGCGGCTGCTCGGCTGGCGGGCGTTCTGGGAGTGGAAGCAACGCCGTTACTCGGACACCCTGGGCGCCGACGAGATCGTCGTGTTACCTCGGGCCAAGCACTTTCTGGTCTCCGAGCGCCCAGACGACGTCGCGGAGATCATCGACGGTCTGCGTGGAGCGGTTCGAACCGAACCTACCCGCGAGTAACCAGCTACTTGCGGTAACACCTAAACTGGTCGGCATGAGCGAGCTGACCTTCACCCCGACGGCCGATCTCGTGGACGAGATCGGGGCCGATGTCCGTAGTTGCGACACCCAGTTCACGCAGTACGGCGGCAACCGCGAGTTTGTCGGACGCGTCACCACGGTCAAGTGTTTCCAGGACAACGCCCTGCTCAAATCCATCCTGAGCGAGTCCAACCCGGGCGGCGTGCTCGTGATCGACGGTGATGCGTCGGTGCACACCGCGCTGGTCGGTGACATCATCGCCGAGCTCGGCCGTTCCAACGGCTGGGTGGGCATCATCGCCAACGGCGCCATCCGCGACGCCAAGACCATCGGCGGGATGGCGATCGGCGTCAAGGCGCTGGGCACCAACCCGCGCAAGTCCACCAAGACCGGCGCCGGCGAGCGTGACGTTCCGCTGACCATCGGCGGCGAGACCTTCAACCCGGGCGACATCGTCTACTCCGACGACGATGGCATCGTGCTGGTCGCCCCCGACAGCTGATCGTCCGGATCTCGACCGAACACCCACCAACCGCCCAGAGCCGGCACTTCACCGAGGAGCCCGACATGCCGAAGCCCACCGCCGATTATTTCGCCCGTCTCGGTGCTCTCGTCGCGATCGACGACGCCGCGAGCCGTCCCACCCGGCCGGTGCTGGAGGCATTCAGCGGCACCGAGATGGCCACCATCCCGGTCGCGACGGCCGAGGATCTCGAGTCCGCGGTCGACCGTGCCCGGCAGGCCCAGCAGGGATGGGCCGCCCGGACCCCGGCCGAGCGTGCCCAGGTCATCGACAAGTTCTCCGCTCTGGTCTATCGCAACGCCGAGTCGCTGATGGACATCGCGCAGGCCGAGACGGGCAAAGCCCGGATCTACGCGCAGGAAGAAGTGCTCGACGTCGCGATCACCGCGCGTCACTACGCGACCAACGGCCCGAAGCTGCTCGCCGATCGCAAGGTCAAGGGCATGCTGCCCGGCGCCACCAGCGTCCGGGTGCGTCATCTGCCCAAGGGCGTCATCGGCGTCATCAGTCCGTGGAACTACCCGCTGACGCTGGCCGTGTCCGATGCGGTCGCGGCCCTCGTCGCCGGCAACGGTGTGGTGATCAAGCCCGACAGCCAGACGCCGTACTGTGCTCTCGCGCTCGCGGAGTTGCTGTACCAGGCGGGTCTTCCGCGTGAGCTGTACGCCGTGGTACCGGGACCCGGCGGCGTAGTCGGGCAGGCGATCATGGCCTCGACCGACTACGTGATGTTCACCGGCTCGTCGGCGACCGGGGCAACCCTCGCCGAACAGGCGGGCCGGCGCCTCATCGGGTTCTCCGCCGAGCTGGGCGGCAAGAACCCCATGGTCGTCACCGCGAACGCCGACATCGCGAACGCCGTGCAGGGGGCTGCACGCGCGGCGTTCTCCAACTCCGGCCAGCTGTGCATCTCCATCGAGCGGATCTACGTCGACAAGCAGATCGCGGACGAGTTCGCTGAGCGGTTCGCCGCATTTGTCTCGATGATGAAGCTCTCGGGCACTTACGATTTCACCGCCGACATGGGCTCGCTCGCGTCGGCGGCGCAGATCGACACCGCCGAGGCGCACGTCCAGGACGCCGTCGCCAAAGGTGCGAAGGTCCTCGCCGGCGGCAAGCGCCGCCCCGACCTCGGCCCGTTCTTCTTCGAGCCGACTGTGCTCACCGACGTCACCGACGACATGGTCTGCTACGGCAACGAGACCTTCGGACCGGTCGTCTCGATCTATCCGGTCGACTCCACCGACGAGGCCGTCAAGCTCGCCAACGACACCGAATACGGGCTCAACGCAAGCGTTTTCGCGGGCAGCAGCGCCGAGGCGCAGGCCGTCGCCGAGCGGCTGCGGGCCGGCACCGTCAACATCAACGAGGGCTACGCCGCCGCCTGGGCCTCGACCGCCGCACCGATGGGTGGCATGGGCATCTCCGGAATGGGCCGACGCCACGGCGAAGAGGGCCTGCTCAAGTACACCGAGGCACAGACGATCGCCGAGCAGCGCTTCATCGGCATCGATCGCGCGCCGCTGGTGCCCAAGAGCATCTACCGGGCGATCACGCCGACGGCGGTCCGCGCGCTGAAGTACCTACCCGGCCGCTAGATCTCGATCTCGCCGTTTTGCCACGACCCGGCCCCGGGTCGTGGTTACGGTGGCCCCTGTGACCCCGATTCGTCGTGAACGCAGGACATTCATCCGGACATCGGCCCGCGGGCTTGTGGCGATCACCGCGTCGGCGGCCGCGGTCGCCGGGATGTTCGTCGCCGGCGCTGCAGCCCGTGCCGCCGCGCCGCTGCAGGTCACGACTGTCGCCGGCGGACTGACCATACCGTGGGGTGCGGTCGTCGCGCCCGATGGCACGGTGCTCACCGGTGAACGCGCGGGACGATTCGTCGCGGTGCGCCCCGGCGGACAGCGGGTGAACGTCAAGGCCAACCTGTCGAAGATCTTCGCGGTCAACGAGGCCGGCCTGATGGGACTCGCCCTCGATCCTCGCTTCTCCGACAACCGGCGCGTGTACTCCTGTCAGGCGGAGTACATGGTGCCCGGCGCGTTCACCGTGCCCGAACCGCTTGCCGGGGCGCCCATTCCGGCGCCGCAGACGGGCCAGACCACCAGGGTGGTCTCGTGGCGCGTCAGCGCGGACTGGACGCGGATGGTTCGGGAACGGACCCTGCTCAGCGGTATCCCGGTCAATTCCTCGGGCAGTCGTGCCGGTTGTGGCCTGGCCGTGACCGCCGACAGTATCTGGGTCGGTACCGGTGACTCCGGTATCCCGTCGGTAGCGCAGGACCGGAAGTCGCTGGGCGGCAAGGTCTTGCACATCGGCCTCGACGGGAGGCCGGCGCCGGGGAATCCGGATCCGCGCAGCCCGGTGTACAGCCTCGGTCATCGGAACGTGCAGGGCGTCGCGGTCGCTCCGGGCAGCGGTCGGGTCTATGGGATCGAACAGGGCACGAGTCGGGACGACGAGCTGAACCTCATCCTCGCGGGAGGCAACTACGGTTACCGCCCGGACCGCACCCCCCTGATCTACGACGAGTCGGTGCCCATGACCGACACCGTCCGGGTCCCCGGCGCCATCGGTCCGGTGTGGAGTTCGGGTGCGCCGACGATCGCGACGCCGGGCATCGCGTTCCTGCCGGACAGCGGTTGGGGACCCTACAGCGGCGGGCTGGTGGTGACTGCACTGAAGGGGCAGCGGCTGGTCTTCCTCAAGCTCTCCGAAGACGGACGCCGCGTGGTCTCGAAGACCGAGGCGCTCGAGAAAGTGCACGGCCGGTTGCGCGGGGCGGCCGTGGCGCCCGATGGTTCGCTGGTCTTGACCACGAGCGACGGGGACGGGTCGGATCGGATCCTGCGGGTGCGCTGGGCGGGCTGACACGTGCGAACGACGCGGTTGACCACCTTCCAGCGCGGTCCATACACCTTCGACGTGATCGACGCCGGTCCGCTCGAGGGGGAGCCGATCGTCTTGCTGCACGGCTTCCCGCAACGTGCCGGTTCGTGGGACCTCGTCGCTCCGCTCCTGCACCGCAGAGGTTTTCGCACGATCGCCCCGGATCAGCGCGGCTACTCGCCGGGGGCTCGACCCACCCGGCGGCGCGACTACATGCAGGCCGAGCTGGTGGCAGACATCGTGGCCATGCTCGACGCCGCGGAGGTCCGTGACGCGCACATCGTCGGACATGACTGGGGCGCGGCGGTGGCGTGGACACTCGCGGCTCATCACCCCGATCGCGTGCGAACGCTGACCGCGCTGTCGGTTCCGCATCCAGGGGCGTTCATGCAGGCGATGCCGCGCGGTCAGATTCTCCGTTCCTGGTACATGCTGGTGTTCCAGATCCCGGCCCTGCCCGAGAAGGTACTCGGCCGGCTGATGACCACGCGGCCGGATTTCGGTGTGCAGATGGGGCTTCCGGAACCATTCGCCTCGCGGGTCGCCGCCGAGATCGCGGAGTACGGCGCGCTGCCCGGAGCGTTGGGTTGGTATCGGGCGATGTTCCTGCCGGACAAGCGGTCGGCACCCGCGCGGGTGAAGGTGCCCACGACATACGTCTGGGGCGACCACGACCCGGCTCTGGGCGACGTCGGCGCCCGGCTCTGCTCGGGGTGGGTCGATGCGCCGTACGACTTTCTGGTCCTTCCCGGCGCCGACCACTGGCTGCCGGAATCCTGGCCTGACCAGGTCGCGGCGGCGATCATGTCCCGGGCGAACACCGCCGCCGTACGCGACGGGGCATAACCATCCGTCACTGTTCGCATCCGGGATGTTGCCGAAGTGAACAACCGACATCGCAGCGACCTGCACCTTTGGTGACCGACAATCCAGCACAGACCGGATCCGAGCGACCCGCCCCTCCGGTGATGCCCGACGCCGTATGGTCGAAACAGACAGCTCGAACGGTGACTATGTAGCAGCGCGTAGGCACAAGAGACGACCGACGACCCCTTGTGAGGTCTCGTGACACTGATCGATTCCCGACCCACCCCATCCCATGGCTGAACGCGGCGCGACTCCCCGGGTGTCGCCGTTGCGACGAGGGTTTCTCGGCGCGATCCGGCACCTGTTCAATCCCCTGCACCCCGACGACTACCTGGAGCTGATCAACCCGCTCTGGACCACTCGGGAACTCCGCGGCCGGGTCGTCGAGGTACGACCCGAAGGTGCGGACGCGGCCACGGTGTGGATCAAACCGGGTTATGAGTGGCCGGGGCATCAACCGGGACAGTATGTACGTCTCGGGGTGGTCATCGACGGGGTGTTCCATTGGCGCGCTTACTCGTTGACCTCCGACCCGCATCCGCGCGACGGCCTGATCAGCGTGACGCCGAAGCTGGTCGAGGAGGGAAAGGTCTCGCCCTACCTCGTCCATGGCATCCGGCCGGGTGAGATCGTCCGCCTCGGCGAGATCGAAGGCGTGTTCACACTGCCCGATCCGCTGCCGGAGAAGATGTTGTTCATCAGCGCCGGCAGCGGCATCACCCCGATCATGAGCATGCTGCGCGACCTCGATCATCGCGATCGGGTCGACGACGTGGTGGCCATCCACTCGGCGCACAGTGACGACCAGGTGATGTTCCGGGCCGACCTCGAGTCGATGGACGACCGGCACGACGGGTTCGACCTGACGTTGCGCATCACCGGTCGGGACGGGCGGATCAAGGCCACCGACCTCGACGAACTCTGCCCGGACTGGCGCGAGCGAGAGGCGATGTGTTCGGGTCCGCGAGAGCTGCTCGACAGTCTCGTCGAACACTGGGAAGCCGAAGGCGTCGGGGACCGAATCCACCTCGAACGTTTCCAGCCGATCATCGGTGGGAATGCAGGTGAGGGTGAGGGCGGCACCGTCCGGTTCACCCGCAGTGACACCGAGGTCACCTGTGAGCCGGGTATGCCGATCCTCGTCGCGGGGGAGGAGAACGGTCTGGAGCTGAAGTTCGGCTGCCGGATCGGTATCTGCCACACCTGCACCGGGGTTCTCAAACAGGGGAACATCCGCGATCTGCGCACCGGTGAGGTGAGCTCGCCGGAAGGGCAGAGCATCCGCATCTGTGTGAACACCGCCGAGGGAGACGTCGACGTCGAACTCTGACCGAAGGTCAGACCCCAGACGCCAGACCTCTGACCTCTGACCGGGAGGACCGAAATACATGACAACCACCGATTCCGGACAGCGCGTGACCAGCCCGTTGGCGCACCTCGATCAAGAAACGATCGATCGACTGGCCGAAGAGTTCGACGCCATCCACGACGAGGTCTACGGCGACCTCGGGGACCGCGATCGTCGCTACATCAAGACCGTCATCGCCACCCAGCGGCAACTCGCCGCCCTCGGGCGCATCGTGTTGCTCAACTCGCGCTCGCGGGGAGCCTGGGTCGCGGGTACCGCATGCCTCGGTATGGCCAAGATCCTCGAGAACATGGAGATCGGCCACAACGTGATGCACGGGCAGTGGGATTGGATGAACGACCCCTACATCCACTCGTCGGTGTGGGACTGGGACACCGCGTCCACTGCCGAGGCATGGAAGCACTCCCACAACTACATCCACCACACCTTCACCAACATCCGTGGCAAGGACAAGGATCTCGGCTACGAGATCATGAGGATCGATCCGAACCAGAAGTGGCATCCGGTCTATCTGCTGCAGCCGTTCTACAACGTTCTGCTCACGGCGTTCTTCGAGTGGGGCGTCGCGCTGCACGATCTCGATCTCGAGGCGATCCGGCGCGGTGAGAAGCCGATGTCCGAGCTGGTCGAGGATCTCAAGGGGATCGCGGGCAAGATGCGCCGCCAGATCGTGAAGGACTACCTCGGCTGGCCGGCGATCAGCGCGGGCGCATTCCTGCTCAGCCAGGCAGCGACGGGCGGCGCCATCCGGCAGCCGTCGACCTCGCGGATCGGCAACGTGATCCGACGACGAGGTGGCCGGCGGGCGCGTGCGGCCGCGAAGCTCGCCGACCAGGTGCTCCCGGGTGCGGAGAGCACATTCCTGCGTACCCTGGCCGCGAACTTCACCGCGAACATCATCCGGAACGTGTGGGCACACGCGATCATCTTCTGCGGCCACTTCCCGGACCAGACGTACACATTCAGCCAGGAAGAGGTCGAGAACGAGACGCGGGGCGGCTGGTATGTCCGGCAGCTCGTCGGTGCGGCCAACATCGACGGCAGCCCTCTGTTCCACATCATCAGCGGCAACCTCGGCTACCAGGTGGAGCACCACCTGTACCCGGACATGCCGAGTACCCGGTACTCGGAGGTCGCCCCCAAGGTGAAGGACATCTGCGAGCGCTACGGATTGCCTTACAACACAGGACCTTTCGGTCAACAGTGGGGCCAGGTGCACCGGACCATCGCGCGTCTGGCACTTCCCGGTGGCAAACCGCGCCCGAAGCCGGGTCCGTACCACCGGCCGCCGCACTCGAAGGGTGGAGAGCCCGCCGTCAGCGAAGCCGCGCGCTTCCGCGGCCGGCTGCCCGCCGACCATCCCAACGCCGGACCCGAGCACGAGTCGGGTGGCGTGGAGGTCTCGCCGCCGCCGCGGTAGCGGCTTGACTCTGCCGCCGCGGTAGCGGCTTGACTCTGCCGCCGCGGTAGCGGCTTTGACTGTGCTGCCGCGGTGGCGATCAGCGCAGGATGCGACGCAGGATGACGAACACCAGCATCGCCACGACCGCCGCCAGTCCCGCGTAGGCGGGGGTGAGGTTGGTCGTCGGCGGTTCGGTGGGCGCGCCGGACCGCAATTGCGCGAAAGTGGCTCGTGCAGCATCGGATTCGGCGACGACATCGACCGGCGGGTGCGCCGGGACGGACGTCGGAGGCGGTGTGGAGGTGACCGGCGGAGCAGGAGGCGTGGCCGGGGCGTCGGCGGCAGGCGCCTCGGCGACGGGGGGTGCCGACCTCGGTGGTGCCTTCTTGGTCGGCGCCTTCTTCGCAGGTGACTTCTTGGCGGGACCGGCACCCGAGGCCTTCTTGGCCGCCGGGGTCTTCTTCGCGGGAGCCTTCTTGGCGGCCTTCTTCGATGGCAGTCTGTCGCCACCGGACTCGGCTGCGGCTCGCTCCGGCGCCGCCTTCTTGCCCGGCGTCTTCTTGGGTGCGGGCTTCTTCGGGGGCGCCTTCTCGGCCGGGGCCGGTGACGATTCGGCAGCCCCGGAGTCGGCCTCCGGGGTAGTCATGGGAAACAGGGTCGGCTCGTCGTTGTTCGCGTCGCCGTCGGACGGCGTGACGTTCGGCTCCTGCTCGGTCATACGGCGCTCCCTTGCGTGTGTCCCGGCTCTGCGTGTGTTCCGGGGCGTGCGCGCAAGGAAAACCCCCCCACGCGACGCGTGGAACCCATCCTAGTGGGTGCGCACCCGCCTCCGGCGAGGGTCGAAGGCCACCGCCTCGGCCTGCGTCAGGAACGAACGCCCAACCGCGCGAGGATGTCGGCGTCGATGGCAACCAGTTCGTCGTCGATGGACTGGTGGGCCGTCCGGCGCTGTGCGGCGGACATGGTCTCGGCGGTGCCGACCGCGATGTCGAGGTTGTCGAGGCGCTGGGTCATCGCGGCGACGAAGTCCTTGGCATCGGCGCTGGTGTCCTGCGCGACGACCTTCTCCAGCGCGGTCCGTGTAGTCGCGATCCGGGCGGACAGCGCCGCGCCGTGACCGCTGAACTGACGCAACACTTCTGGCGAAACGCCTGCGCGGCCGGCCTGCAGCGCCGAGATCTGCGCACGACCGGCGACCGCGGCGCGATAGGCGATGGGGACTGCGATGGGGGCCACGAGACGCGCGACCGTGAGGTAGCGCTTGACGCTGGCCGGGCTGAGGATCTTGGCGTCCGCGGCCGCCTTGGCCTCGGCACTCACCTTCTTGGTCTCGGCCTTGACCACCTTCTCCTGAGCCTTCGCCAACTGCCGGGCGGTCTTGCGTTCGGCCTTCAAGTCCTTCTGGAGGTACTTGTGCTCGGTCTTTCGACGAGCTTTCTGTTCCTTCCGCCGGTGCTTGGCGTCGAACTTCGCCTCGATCTTGGCTTTTGCCTTGAGAGCCTTGGCCTCTGCGCGGCGCTGAGCCCGCGACCTACCGTCGGAGGAGAACAAACCCATCGAATGACCTTTCGCTGCTGCCGAGTGGACCGCTGCGGGCGTGGTAACAAGTACAAGCATGACACGTGGTCCGGTGGGGCCACGCGTCCGACCGCTCGAGCCGAGAAAGGGATGGCGTGGCCTCTGTGGTGTTGTCGCCGCGCGATCTCGCGGGTTGCGAGCACCGGGTCGCCCTCGACTTCGGTCACGAGGGGCGTCCCGGCTCCGAACCCGACCCGCCCGGCGTGCAGCGACGCAAGGAGGCCGCGGCCGATCATCGGGCCGCGGTCCGCGAACTCCTCCGCGGCATCCACAGTGATCAGCCCGGCGCGTTCGTGGTGATCGACGCGGAGTCGAGGGCGGCGGAGCGGGTCGCGGCCACCCTGAAGGCGTGCGACGCGAACGTCGCGTGGATCTGGAATGCGGCGCTGCCCACCGACATCGAACACGGGCGACGCGGTCACGCCGAACTCCTGGTGAGAGTGGGCGACGGCTACGTCCCCGTCATCGTCGTCAACCACCGGATCACCCAGCCCGCGAGGTCCGCCCCCGACCCGGGCCGGCCGCCGTCGCTGGTCACCAGCCCGTTGTGGGGGTGGGCGCCCACACCCGACCCGTACCGCACCGCACGGCCCAACCGTCGCGACAACCTGCGCCTCGCCCAGCTGACCGCGATGCTGGTCGAGATCGGTCGCGCCCCGTCGTCGCAGACCGGCGACCTGCGCGGCGGGGTGATCGGCGTCGACGCCGACTGCATCGTCGTGCACGACACCGGTGGCATGCTCGACGATTACACCGAGGTCCTCGACCGGCGTCGGGCCATTGCCGCGCAGCAGGTGCCGACCGAACCACGACGCGTCGCCGAGTGCCGCTCGTGCCCCTGGTGGGTGAAGTGCGGTCCGGAACTCGAGGCCCGCCGCGACGTCTCGCTCGTCGCCACGGGTAATCAGGGGACCGCACTCGTCGAGGCGGGCATCACCACGATCGACCAGCTCGCCGCACAACGCGGGGCCCCGCCGGAGAACTGGCCGGGCAGTGCACGTTTCGACGATGCGGTGATCGGTGCGATCGCCTGGCTGACCGGAACCGAACTCGTCCGGCGCCGCGACACCCCGCGGGTGCATCGCGCCGACATCGAGGTCGACGTCGACATGGAGAGCTTCGGCGAACACGGCGCCTACCTCTGGGGCACGCTGCGTACCGACACCACCGCGCCCGACGAACCGGTGGTCTACCGGCCGTTCGTCACCTGGGACCCGCTGCCCACGCGCGACGAGGCGAGGTCGTTCGCGGAGTTCTGGGCGTGGCTGACCGCCGAACGGGTGGCCGCCCGCGAGACCGGGAAGACGTTCGCGGCGTACTGCTACTCACAGCAGGCCGAGAATCGCTGGCTGCTGGGTTCGGCCGACCGATTCGCCGGCGAACCCGGTATCCCGACCCGGCGGGAGGTGGAGGCGTTCATCGCATCCGAGGAGTGGGTCGACATCTACGAGGCGGTCGGCGACAACTTCATCTGTCCCCGCGGCAAAGGGCTGAAGCGCGTCGCTCCCGTCGCCGGATTCGCCTGGCGCGACGACGACGCCAGCGGTGAGGCGTCGATGGAGTGGTATCGCGCCGCGGTCGCGCTCGGCGGCGGACGTCCCGACGTCGGTCAGCGGCAGCGGCTCCTCGAGTACAACGAGGACGACGTCCGGGCCACGAAGGTGCTCCGCGAGTGGATCTCCGGACGTGCCGTCGACGAGATCCCGCACGAGCGGGACCTGCTGGCCCGGTACTGATATCTCGGAACCGAGGACCGGGCGGCGTCAGGAGCGCAGTGACCGCAGCGAGTCCAGGAACGATCCGCTGCCGAACAGCGCGACCGCCCCGAGCAGCAACAATCCACCGGGGGCGACACCGATCAGGAACTTCTTCACGCCGGTCAGGACGGTGTCGGGCGATTCGCCGGGCAGGGCCTGAGGACCGGACGGACCCTGCGGGCTCGCCATGAGGACGGCTGACTCGTCGGCGGCAGAAGCGTCGGAAGCGCCGGATTCGGCGCGGGACTCCGCTGCGGACCCGCCGGTTGCGGGCGCACCAGGCGCCGGGGGAGGACCCGGAACCGAGGCGGCAGGTGTCGTCGGCGCGGGTGATCCGCTGGGCGCGGGAACTGTCGGGACCTGAGCGGGGGCGGGCAGGTTCCCCTCGCCGGAGCGGGGAGGGTTCGACACGACCGGCGGCAGGGTCGGGGCCGGTACGTTCGGCCGACCGGTCACCGGCGGAAACGGTACCCAGACCCCGGTTGTGGAGGTCTCGGTCTCCGCGCTGGTCGTCGACGAGCTCTCGGTCGACGAGCTCTCGGTGGACGTGCTCGGGCTGGTGGAGGTGCCCGGGTCGGTGGACGTGCTCGGGCTGGTGGAGGTGCCCGGGTCGGTGGAGGTGCTCGGGCTGGTGGAGGTGCCGGTTCCCGATGGGGTCGGTCCGTGCCCGTGGTGGCCGTGCCCATGCCCGTCACCGTGATGCCAGGGACCTCCGGGTCCCCGATTGCCCGACGGCGTCGAGTCGGCGTCACCATCCGCAGCGTCATCATCCGCGTCGGCGGTGGTGTCGGTGTCACCGCTGGTGTCGGTGCCGAAGCCGCCCACACCGGTACTCCCGGATCCGACCGAGTCCTGCCCCGCTGAGTCCGATCCCGCTGAGTCCGATTCCGTGGCGTCCGATTCGGTGCCTCCCGACCCGACCGGGCTGGTCGACGCGACGCCGGGCGCAAGCGCGACGAGCGCGATCACCGCGATGGCGGCGAGCAGGGATGCGAGGGAGCGGCGCCGTCGGCGGTCGCGTCGGGGGGTCGGCAGGCGGTGGGTCATCGTGGTTTCCCAGGCGTACAGTCGGTGGAGAGGTTCGCGGGTGCGACAGCCGGCGTCAGTGGGTCATGTGGATCGCAGCGAGGACAAACATTCATCTGCCGTGAGCGTGTCGGCAACCTGGGACCCCCAAGAATGTGAAGAACGCCACACTAACGTTCGTTACAGCATCACCACAGGTGATACGCATCGTGGGCCGCGTTCCGGTACCTTCTGACCGTACCGGTCATTGCGATAGCCGTGTACAGCGGGCTTTAATGTTTGCAAATTCAAGTTTTGCGTCTCGGAGAAGATGGTCATGACTGCAGGAGGGGCGGAGAAGCCTATGGGCGACACCGGACGCACCGACTCCGATCGTTCGAGAACGAAGGAATCGGATGCACTCGATCCGGGGCTGTTCGCCCGGCGACTCGAGGAGCTGTTTCGGACCGTTCCCGGTCCGAACGGGAGGGCATACAGTGCCAAGGCGATCGCGGCGAGGTCGACGGAGCGGGGATTCCGTCTCGGCGAGTCGTATTTGAGTCAGCTGCGATCGGGGAAAGCGAAGTCCCCGTCGTTCCGAACCGTCGAGGGAATCGCGGCCGCATTCGGTGTCGACGTGCATTACTTCCTCGAGGATCGGGCCGCGCAGCGCACTCGCGACGAGATCGATCTCATGCGGCTGCAGGCGGACACCAACGTTCAGTTGGCGGCATTCCGTCTGGCGGGGCTGTCGAGCGATTCGGTGACCGTGGTGAACGAACTGATCAAGGTCCTGCGCGAGCAGCAGGGTCTGCCGAAGGATCCGCCGGACGTCATCGCGGCAGGGCTCAGCGACGAGAAGCCGTCGGCCGACTCGCGTCTGCGGGTGGTGGGAGACTCGGGCGAGGACTGAGATCGTCTGGAGGATCCGCAGATCCGGGTTCTCACCGATCACGAGTGTCACTGACGATCACGGGCCGTGGGGTGTCGGCCTGGAGAGTTCGGACGCCGTGTGAACTGGGAAAACGCAGCGGGCCCTTGGTTTCGTGGACACGAATCGCCTCGGTGTGCGCGCTCATGGTTCGATTGACGGCATGCGTCGATCAGAACGCGCATTACGGGCGCTGTGTCGCACCTCGTTGAAGGGGCTCGATCTCGATCTCCCGCTCGACGTCACACAGCTGTGTGACCGGTACGGCGAGCGTCGGGGACGTCCGATTCGCCTGATCGCCCACCCTCTGCCGACCGGGGTTCCCAACGGCATCTGGCTGGCCGCGGCCGACGCGGACTACTTCTTCCATCAGGCAAACACGTCCAGACTCCACCGGGACCAGATCGTCATCCACGAGTTCGGTCATCTCATCGCCGGCCATCAGATCCTCGGCGAGGTGTCGGCCGAAGGTCTGGCATCGCTCACCCGCGACGAGTCCGCCGCGGCGCTTCGCCGTACCTGCTACTCGGACGATCGCGAGTGGGAAGCGGAGATGCTCGCGTCGATGATCCTGGCGTGGGCAGAGGAGGCCGGCACCGGCGTCGGCAGCACGGCGTCGCACGATGAACTACGCGGACTTCAGCGACTCCTGGGCGGTCACCGCGGGTGGTTGTGATCAGTGCGGGTGAAAGCGCCGTGACGTTCACTGCCTTCTCCCAGAACATCGACGTCGGCGTCGGGGTGGTCAACGCGATCGCCGCGGCCGTCTTCGCCTTCGCCTTCTGCTGGCGCCTGGATCAGATCCGGCGTGCCGGCTGGGGGCTTCAGCCGCTCGCGATGATGGTGGCGGTCGCCTCGCTGACGCTGGCGTTCGTCGTCGTCGACGAGTCGGTGTCGGCCGCTCTCGACGACAACGGCTTCCCGGGTCTGTCGCGGGTGGCGTTCTACGCACTTCTGGCGATCGGTGTGGCCGCACTCGTCATCGTGTTCTTCTTCCCGGATCGCGTGAGCCGCGAGCGCCGCGCCGGGTGGGAGGCCCTGCCTCTGGTCGCCTCGCTCGTCGGGCTACAGGTCACCATGCTGGTCATCCCGGTCGAGATCCGTACCGCGACCATCAGTGAGTGGACGGTGCAGAACTGGGGTTTCGCCCTCTTCATGCTGATCGCCAGCGGATATCTCACCTACGGATTCGCCGCGTGCGTCAACAGCGTCCGCAAGTTCTACGCCACAGCCGACGGCTATCTGCGTGTCTCACTGGGTCTGCTGATCGGCGGGCTGGGACTGCTGGCGCTCAGCGCCGTGGGGCAGATCGTGTTCGTGATCGTGTCGGCGACCAACGTGGTGCGCTCACCGTGGCTGGTGACGACCAACCGTGTCGTCGCGATCCTGGGAATCGTCGTCTTCCTCTCCGGGATCAGCTACCCCATGGTCTACGCGCGGGTGCAGACCTTCCTCGCGAACCGGCGTCGCCGACGACTCGACATCGAACTCCTGCCCCTGTGGCGCCTGGTGACCGAGGCGGTACCCGAGGTCGTCCTTCCCGATCCCGGTCCGCTGTCGCCGACGACGCGACTGCACCGGCGGGTCGTCGAGACCCGAGACGCGCTGACCCAGATCAGCCCGCACCTGTCGGTGGCGTTCGACTACGCGGAGGTCGGGGTCCAGGCCAGGATGCTGCGCGCGGCCGTCGACGGGATGACGTCGCCCGCGGTCGCAGAAAAAACCAGCGGCGCGGTCCGCGACCTCGCCCCCGCCGACGGCGAGGGTCTGGAAGCGGATGCCGCACCGCTGATCAGGTTGTCCACTGCGCTTGGGCTCTCGGAGGCCACCCACGTTCCCGCAGGTGGTCACCCGGAGCCGGCCGCCTAGTGCAAGGCCTCCGGACTAGCGCGGAGCCATCCGGATCGCGCCGTCCATCCGGATGGTCTCGCCGTTGAGGTAGTTGTGCTCGACGATGAACTCGGCGAGCTGTGCGTACTCGTCGGGCTCGCCGAGACGCTGCGGGAACGGGATCGCCTCGGCCAGGGTCTTCTGGAACTCGGGGGTGACGCCGGCGAGCATCGGGGTGCTGATCGTGCCGGGTGCGATGGTGCAGACGCGCACGCCGATGCGGGCGAGGTCGCGTGCAGCCGAGATGGTCATCGCGTGGACGCCACCCTTCGACGCGGCGTATGCGATCTGACCGATCTGGCCCTCGAAGGCCGCCACCGATGCCGTGTTGATGATGACGCCGCGCTGGCCGTCACCGTCGATCGTGGATTCCTCCGACATGCGGTTGGCGGCCAGCCGCA
This sequence comes from Gordonia sp. YY1, assembly GCF_009872315.1. Classification (NCBI taxonomy): domain Bacteria; kingdom Bacillati; phylum Actinomycetota; class Actinomycetes; order Mycobacteriales; family Gordoniaceae; genus Gordonia; species Gordonia sp. YY1. The sequence goes on from NZ_WXYI01000020.1 coordinate 81,499, forward strand.
TGACGTTGAAGGTGCCGACCAGGTTGATGTCGATGACCTTGCGGAACAGGCCGAGGTCGTGCGGGCCGTCCTTGCCGAGGATGCGTGCGGCCCAGCCGACGCCTGCGCAGTTGACGGCGACGCGCAGCGGTGCGCCCGACTCGGCGATGGTGTCGATCGCGCCCTGGACCTGTGCTTCGTCGGTGACGTCGGCGGGGATCAGGGTGACGCCGTCGGTGGGGGCCGCCTTGTCGATCGAGTCCTGCAGGTCGAGGCCGAAGACCTGAGCGCCTGCGGCGGCGAAGCGACGGGCGGTGGCTGCGCCGAGGCCAGATGCCCCGCCGGTGACCAGAACGGAAGCGCCTGAAACGTCCATGGGTTGAATAGTCCTTTCGCGGTACCGATTGCCGCCGGACCCGTGTCCCGGTGAAGTGGACGACGTGCACCGGCGCAGGGTGCACGTTCACGATAGTCAGAGGTTGTGGAGCCCCCGCGCTCAGCCCTCGTGACGACCGAGCGAACGCTCGGGAGTGGCTGGTTCGGCGTTCTCGTCGTCGGCGCCGCGGAGCCGACGGTCGCGCTGGATGAGGAACGCGCCCACACCGGTGATGCCGACCGCGGCGGTGATCGTCGCGGCGATCATCGGAGTCGACGCACCGACGAGACCGGATGCGGTGAGCCACACCGCGAAACCGAAGAACAGCACGGCCGCGCCGATCGCGATGACGCGTTCGGGGAGGTGCTTGCCGAGAAGTACGCCCACGCCGATCGCCAGGGCATCCGCAGCGACCATGCCGACCGTCGAACCGATCCACACGCCGAGCCAATCGTGGTCGGTGGCGATCGTGATGGTGGCCAGCATCGTCTTGTCGCCGAGTTCGGCGAGGAAGAAGGCCGACATCACGGCGAGGAACACCGACGCACCGACCCGGCTCGCACGGTTCCGCTCCTCGTCGTCGAGGCGGTCGCCGTAGACGGTCCACAGTCCGAAGGCGAGCATGGCGAGGCCGGCCAGGACCGACATCAGATCGGTGGGCAGAGACATTCCGAGGAAATGACCGAAGAACACCGAGACGGCATGGACCGCGGTGGTGGCGACGGTGATGGCGAGGATGACGACCCACCAGCGGTATCGCAGGGCGTAGGTCATGGCCATCAGCTGTGATTTGTCGCCCAGTTCGGCGACGAAGATCACGCCGAAACTCAGGAGCAGGGCAGCAATCACGAACGCCAGGTTAGTGAGACCTAACTGGCGAATGCAACTCCTCAGTAACCCGTATCTGTGCAGGTCGGGGGCACAAAAAGAATTGTTCGGCGACCCGGAAACCAGCGTGCGGGAGCCCTGTCGGAGAACCTTCGGGGTGCCTCGGGGTGCCTAAGCTGCGAGAAGCATGGCGAGCACGGCGGTGTCGGGATCGGCATTGGGGTCGATACCGACCTCGTTGCGGAGATTCACGACCGTCCCGTCGGCCTCCGCCTCCGCCCACCCGGCTCGATGCTCGAGTCCGAGTTCGGGGAGTCCGGGCAGCAGGACGCAGCCGGACGCGACCTCCGAGCATTCCGGAAGTGACGGACGTGTCTGCGACGGCGGGTGCAGCATCACCAGGGCCGGGGGATTGTTCAGGAACCTGCCCGCTTCGACGAAGCTGTCGTCGATGACGTTCCCGATCGCGACCATCATCCCGACCGTGTTCTCGCCGCCCTGGGCCGGGCGCTGCTCGACGACGCCGAAGATCGTCGTCGTCGGGAGGAAACCCGGCCGGCAAGCGATCCGCACCGAGCCGACGAGGGTCTGCGTCCATTCCAGGGTGGATTCCGGCCAGCGACCGGAGATCAGGATGCCGTTCAGCTTGCCTTCGTGCTGGAACGGGGTGAGTCCGATCGGAATCGGCTGCATCGCGTCCTCCCTCCGATTCGGGTGGGGGACCTGGTCATCGGGACCCGGGTCCGTCGAAGACCACCGGTGTGAAAAGAATCCACCGCGGGCGCGAAACGGACAACCCGAACCACCGTCTTGTGACGGTTCGTTTACATGTGATCGACCGACGGCCAGGCGCCGTCGCCGATGGCCGCGCCCGGGGCAGGGGTGGACACCAGGCACACTGGACCGGTGAAGAACTCGCCTGCGCTGCGGCCCATGGAGTTTGCGTCCGTCGCGATCTTCGGTGGCCTGACCGTTGCCGCGGTGGTCATCGCCTCGGTCATCCCGCTGGCGCAGGCGGCCGGTCTGCTCGCCCCGGTTCCTCTTGCCCTCATCGCAGCCCGCACCCGGCCGCGGGCACTTCTCACCGCCACGGTGGCGACGACGGCGGTCGCCTTCGCCATGGCGGGCACGGGTGCGATGGCCACCGTCCTCGGTTCGGCACTGGTCGGCGGGATCGTCGGGGACATCAAACGCCGTGGTCGTGGGGTCGGAGCTCTCGGACTGGCCACCCTCGTGGCCTCGCCGATCCTCGGCGGTGTCTCCGTACTGGTGCTCCTCGTGCTGGTGCCCCTGCGCGAACTGACCATCGAGGCGATGACCAACTCCATCCACGGCGTCGCCAAATGGCTGCACGGGTGGGGACCCACCGACGGCGTGGGCGACGCCCTCGATGCGATGAGCCGCAGCATCGCCAGTCATTGGTGGGCGTGGATCTGGGTCTCCGGGACAGTGGGTACCGCGATCTCACTCCTCGCGGCCTGGTGGATCCTCGGCGGGGTGATCGCCCGGCTGCGCGACGTGCCCAGCGAGGACACGCTCACCTCCGACGGTCCGGGATCCACGGCGACCGACGTCGCGCCGCTCCCGGTCACTGCCGAAGGCGTCGGTTTCGCGTACAGCCCGGAGGCGAGGCCGGTCCTCCACGACATCGACCTGCGCATCGACCCCGGCGAGTCCGTCGCCGTCGTCGGCGCCAACGGCTCGGGCAAGTCGACGCTGGCGAAGATCCTGGCCGGTCGCGCCCCGACCAGCGGCGTCGTCCACCGTCCGGGCCTGGCCGGGCTCGGCGTCCACGGCGGCACCGCGCTCGTCCTGCAGCGCCCGGAGATCCAGATGCTCGGGTCACGAGTTGCCGACGACGTGGTGTGGGGTCTGCCGCCGGATGCCGACGTGGACGTCGAAGCGCTCCTCGCCGAGGTCGGGCTGAGTGGTCTCGGCGACCGCGAGACCACCGATCTGTCCGGCGGGCAGCAGCAGCGCCTCGCCATCGCCGCGGCCCTCGCCCGGGATCCGCAACTGCTCATCGCCGACGAGGTCACCTCGATGGTCGACCCGGAGGGGCGCGGGCAACTCCTCCACCTGCTTGCGTCGTTGCCTGCCCGACGCGGGATCGCGGTCGTGCTGATCACCCACCGCGGCAGCGAGGCCGCGGCCGCCGACCGTGTCATCCACCTCGAGGCCGGTCGCGTGGTTCCTCATCCGCCGCACTGGATGCCGGACCCGCACGCCGACCTCGACCATCCCTCACCGACCGAGTCCGCGACATCTCTCGCGGCGCCCGGACCACACATCGGTGGGCCGCTGCTGGTGCTCGATCACGTGGGCTACGCGCACCTGCCCGGATCGCCCTGGGAGGTCGTCGCCCTCACCGACATCACCTTGACCGTGTACCGCGGCGAGGGGTTGCTCATCGTCGGCGGCAACGGCTCGGGAAAGACGACCCTCGCCTGGATCATGACGGGACTCCTGTCACCGCGAACCGGCACCTGCCACCTGCTCGGCACAGCCGGAAAGTTCACTCCGGCAGCGGGTTTCGACGCCGGCGAGCCCGTCAGTGAGCATGTCGGCGCGATCGGGCTCGGCTTCCAGCACGCGCGCCTGCAGCTACAGAAGGTCACGGTCGCCGACGAGATCATGGCGGCCGGTGGCGAGAAGGTCGGCACCGCAGAGGTCGCCCGTGTCCTCGAACTCGTCGGGTTGCCACGGCAGATGGCGGCCACCAAGGTCGATTCCCTGTCGGGCGGCCAGATGCGTCGCGTCGTGCTGGCCGGGCTCATCGCGCGCCACCCCGACATGCTCGTGCTCGACGAGCCCCTCGCCGGTCTCGATCCGTTGGCCCGTGAAGAGATCGTCGCCCTCCTCGCCCGTCTGCGCGCCGAGGGCATGACGATCGTGATCATCTCGCACGACTTCGAATCACTGGACTCGGTGTGCACCCGCCGGGTTCGGCTCGTCGACGGACGGTTGCTGCCCGACACCCATCAGAACGCGGATCAGCCGTCCGGCTGGGACGGAGGTGCCCAATGACGATGCGCACGGTCCCGTTGCGGCAGGTCCCCGGCGATTCCTTCGTCCACAGACTGTGGGCGGGAACCAAGCTGGTGATCGTGCTGATCCTCGGCGTCATGACCTGGGTGCTGCCGTCGTGGCCGGCACTGGGGATGGTGGCCGCGATCGTCGTCCTCACCGCTCTGGTCGCCGGGATCCCGTTGGGTGCCATCCCGCGTCCGCCCTGGTGGTTCTGGGGCCTGATCGGTATCGGCGTCGCGTTCAACGTCTCCTTCGCCGGCCTGCACGGGGCGCTGATCTTCCTGCGTGCCGTCACCCTCGCGCTCGTCCTCGTCGCGAGTTCGATCCTCGTCATCTGGACCACCCCGATGGCCGACGTCGCGCCCGCGCTCGCGCGGCTGATGGGCCCACTGCGTCGCCTCCGGCTACCGGTTGACGAATGGGCGGTCGCGATCGCGTTGTGTCTCAGGGGTCTTCCGCTGTTGATCGAGGAGTTGCGCATGTTGCGCGCGGCTCACAAGCTGCGCCCGACGGCGAAGGGGCGCAGCGACCACCCGTCGGCGGAGATGGGGATCATAGATCTCATCACCGCGGCCATGTCGTCGGCGCTCCGCCGCAGCGCGGAGATGGCCGAGGCGATCACCGCGCGCGGTGGCACCGGCCGGCTCACGGCTCATCCGGCGCGGCCGGGACGCGCAGATCTGTTGGCGCTCATCGTGATCGCCGCCGCCTGCGGCGTGGCCGTCGCGGTGACGCTGATTCTCTAGACCCCGCTCCCTGAGGTGCGAGCGAAGCCAACCCCTCGTTCCCTGAGGTGCGAGCGAAGCCAACCCGTCGCTCCCTGAGGTGCGAGCGAAGCCAACCCGTCGCTCCCTGAGCCTGGATCCGTGGAGGGGTTGCTTGGAGTTGTAGTCGGGGGCGGGTGAGTAGTTGATCGTGTTGTG
>NZ_WXYI01000021.1:0-85190 GCF_009872315.1 Gordonia sp. YY1
TCCACACCTCACTCGGAGGTCTTCCCTATGTCACGCCGACTCGCCGAACCCCGTACCTAACGTCCCGGGTCAGTACAACTAGCGCGTGAGGTGAAAATCAGGTTGCGGAATCTATGCGGTGACGCCCGGGCCCGTGACCGGTGTGATCGGCAGCCGCAGCGCGCCGGGAGCGTCCGCCGGGACGACGGGCGCCGCCGGGACCGTGGGGTCGATCCGCTGGTACGACTCCCCCTGCGCGGGCCGACGGTCTTCCTCACCCTTGTTGGGCCACAACGCGACCGCCCGTTCGGCCTGCGCACAGATCGTCAGCGACGGATTCACACCGAGGTTCGCCGAGACCGACGCGCCGTCGGCGACGTGCAGCGTCGGGTAGTTCCACACGCGCTGATACGGATCGATGACACCGCTGTCCGGATCGTCGGAGATGGCGCAGCCACCGAGATAGTGGGCGGTCAGCGGCATGTTGAGGATGTCACCCCAGGTGCCGCCGGCGACGCCGCCCTTCAGCTTGGCCGCCATCCGGCGAGTTGCCTCGTTACCCTTGGGAATCCATGTCGGGTTCGGCTCGCCGTGACCCTGCTTGCTGGTGATGTAACGCAGCGGTCCGCGCTTGCGCACGAAGGTCGTCAGCGAGTTGTTGTTGTTCTGCATGACCAGCGCGATCACCGTCCGCTCACTCCACTGGCGCACGACGAGCAGCCGCACCAGCAGGAACGGGTTCTTCGCGACCTGCTTGAGGAACTGCCCGAACCGGTTGCGGCGCGTGCCGCCGTCGGTGAGCAGCGTCTGCAAGTAGGCAATTGCATTGGAGCCCTTGCCATATCGCACCGGCTCGATGTGAGTGTTCGGTTCCGGATAGAACGACGACGTGATCGCGACGCCGCGTGAGTAGTCGTGCTCGGGGTCGACCCGCGAACCCATCGCGCCCAGGATCGACTCCGAGTTGGTCCGGGTCAGCCGGCCCATCGCATCCGAGATCTGCGGCAGCGTGGTGACTTTCGCGTGATGCATCAGACGCTGGGTGTTGAACGTCCCCGCCGCGAGAATCACCTGGCCGGCGGTCAACGTGCGCCGACGACGTCCCAACGGCCCCCACGACGACGAGTGGTGTGTCCCGACCTCCCACGAGCCGTCTGCCCGCTGGACGAGGGAGTCGACCGTCGTCCGGTCGATGATGGTGGCGCCGTTGCGTTCGGCGAGTCCGAGGTAGTTCTTCAGCAGGGTGTTCTTGGCGCCGACGCGGCAGCCGGTCATGCAGGCACCGCATTCGGTGCACGCGGTGCGGTCGGGTCCGGCGCCGCCGAAGTACGGGTCGGGCACCGTCTCGCCGGGTGCACCGTCGAGTCCGGCCTTGGCACCGAAGAACACGCCGACGGGCGTGGGCGTCACGGTATGGCCGACGCCCATCTCCTCCGCCACCTCCGCGACGATCCGGTCGGAGTCGGTGATGGTCGGGTTGGTGACCACGCCGAGCATCCGCCGGGCCTGGTCGTAGTACGGGGTGAGCTCGTCCTCCCAGTCGGTGATGTGGTTCCACTGGGGGTCGGTGAAGAACGGTGTCGGAGGCTTGTACAGCGTGTTCGCGTAGTTCAGCGAACCGCCGCCCACACCCGCGCCGGCCAGGATCATCACGTCTTTGAGCGCATGGATGCGCTGGATGCCGTAGAGACCGAGCTTCGGGGCCCACAGCCAACGGTTCAGCCGCCAGCTGGTCTTGGCGAACTCCTCGTCCTCGAAGCGGCGTCCCGCCTCGACGACACCGACGCGGTAACCCCTCTCCACCAGTCGGAGCGCGCTCACGCTGCCACCGAATCCGGAGCCGACGACGAGGACGTCGAAGTCGGTGGAGCTGTCGGATCGCTTTGTCACACCCATGGAAACCATACTAATGGCTGTAATCACATGGGATGAGCCAGGTCACCCTAACCCTTCGATACGCGGGAAGCGGTCAAGCGTGGACGGACAACCCCACCCGCTGGAACTCCTTGAGGTCGCAGTACCCGGCCTTGGCCATCGCGCGCCGCAGCGCACCGACGAGGTTGAGCTCGCCGAACGGATCGTCGGACGGGCCGTTGAGGACTCGATCGAGGCTCGGGCGGTCGGCGTTGCCGGCCACCTGGAGCAGCGCCCCGCGCGGGGTGTCGGGGTGAGCGGCGGCCGACGGCCAGTACCACCCACCACCGGGAGCCGACGCCGAGGCGGCGAGCGGCGTACCGAGCACCGCGGCATCGGCACCGCAGGCGATGGCCTTGACCAGGTCACCCGAGGTGTGGATGTCGCCGTCGGCGATGACGTGGACGTAGCGTCCACCGGTCTCGTCGAGGTAGTCGCGACGGGCGGCGGCCGCATCGGCGATGGCGGTCGCCATCGGCACGCCGATGCCCAGCACCTCACCGGTGGTCGTCGCTCCGGCTGCCGAGCCGTAGCCGACGATGACGCCCGCCGCACCGGTGCGCATCAGGTGCAGCGCGGTGCTGTGATCGAGGACGCCGCCGGCGATGACCGGGATGTCGAGGTCGGCGATGAACGTCTTCAGGTTCAGCGGTTCGCGCTGGGCCCCGTCGGCGTCGACCTGCGCGACGTGCTCGGCGGAGATGATCGTGCCGTGCACCACGAGGAGTTCGACACCCGCCTTGAGGAGGGCGGGGGTCAGTTCCGGTGCGTGCTGCGGGCTGACGCGCACCGCGGTGGTGACACCGGCGTCGCGAACCTGCGCAACCGCTTCGGCGAGAAGACCGCTGTCGAGGGGTGCGGCGTGCAGCTTCTGCAGATGACGCACCGCCGCATACGGATCGGGATCGCCCGCGGCGATGGCGGCCAGCTCCTCGAGCTTGGCCTCGACGTCGCGATGCCGCGCCCACAGTCCCTCGCCGTTGATGACGCCGAGCGCGCCGAGCTTGCCGAGCTCGATGGCCACCGACGGCGACACCAGGGCATCGGTCGGGTGGCTCAGGATCGGGGACTCGAATCGATAGGCATCAATCTGCCACGCGGTGGAGACATCCTTGGACGAACGGGTCCGACGGGACGGGACGATGCTGATGTCGTCCAGTTCGTAGGTCCGTCGGGCCGTCCGGCCCATGCCGATTTCGACGAGGTCACGCACCAGTGCGCCTTTCTGCGGAGTTCAACTGCACGACGACCCTACGGCGTCCCCGGTCCGGAGGGACCGGCGGGAACGGCCGCGGGGATGTCAGCGGGAATAGTAGTTGGGCGCTTCGGAGGTGAGGGTGATGTCGTGGGGATGCGACTCCTTGAGCCCGGCCGCGGTGATCTGGACGAAACGTGCGGTCTGGAGATCGGTGATCGACGACGAACCGGTGTAGCCCATCGCGGCACGCAGGCCACCGACGAGCTGGTGGATCACCTGCGCCAGCGGACCGCGGAACGGCACGCGACCCTCGATGCCCTCGGGGACGAGCTTCTCCTCCTTGAGGACGTCGTCCTGGAAGTAGCGGTCCTTCGAGTACGACTTGGCCTGGCCGCGGCCCTGCATCGCGCCGAGTGAACCCATGCCGCGGTAACTCTTGAACTGCTTGCCGTTGACCAGGACGAGTTCGCCCGGCGCCTCGGCGGTGCCGGCGAGCAGCGAGCCGAGCATCGCGGTCGACGCACCGGCGGCGAGCGCCTTCGCAATGTCGCCCGAATACTGCAGACCGCCGTCGGCGATGACCGGCACACCGGCCTTCTGGCACACGGCGACCGCCTCGAGGATCGCGGTGATCTGCGGGGCACCCACGCCCGCCACCACGCGGGTGGTGCAGATCGAGCCCGGTCCGACGCCGACCTTGACCGCATCCGCACCGGCGTCGATGAGCGCTTGGGCGGCCTCGCGGGTCGCGACGTTTCCGCCGACGACGTCGACACGATCGCCGACCTCCGCCTTCAGCTTGGCGACCATGTCGAGCACGAGGCGATTGTGCGCATGGGCGGTGTCGACGACGATCACGTCGACGCCCGCGTCGGCCAGGGCCATCGCGCGGTCCCACTGCGGCCCACCGGTACCCACCGCGGCGCCGACGAGGAGACGACCGTCGGAGTCCTTGGTGGCATTCGGATGCTGTTCGGTCTTGACGAAGTCCTTGACGGTGATGAGACCGGTGAGTCGACCGTTGCCGTCCACGATCGGCAGCTTCTCGATCTTGTTGCGACGCAACAGCCCGAGCGCGGCCTCGGCGGACACGCCCTCCTGCGCCGTGATGAGCGGCGCCTTGGTCATGACCTCGGCGACCGGACGGTTCTGGTCGACCTCGAAGCGCATGTCGCGGTTGGTGATGATGCCGACGAGCTCACCCTTGTCGTCGACGACGGGCAGCCCGGAGATCCGGTACCGCGCACACATCGCGTCGACCTCGGCGAGGGTGTGCGACGGCGTGCAGGTGACCGGATCGGTGACCATGCCGGCCTCGGACCGCTTGACGGTCTCCACCTGGGCGGCCTGCGCTTCGATGGACAGGTTGCGGTGGAGCACGCCCATGCCGCCGGCGCGCGCCATCGCGATGGCCATGCGAGACTCGGTGACGGTGTCCATCGCCGAGCTCACCAGCGGCACCCGCAGCGTCACGTTCTTGGTCACTCGCGAGGAGGTGTCGACCTCACTGGGGATCACGTCCGAGGCCGAGGGCAGCAACAGGACGTCGTCGAAGGTCAGGCCGAGCATTGCGACCTTGCCGGGATCGTCTCCACCGGTGCGAACATGCGTCATCGGTCCATCGTATCGAGTCGACCGATGCGGCGATCGTCACACGTGTACTCCGGCGCCGGTGAGGCGTCCGGGACCCCGCGTTCCCACGTTCGGGAACCTCCTCCGGCACCGGCTCGGATACCTTCGGAATACCTTTGGAGGGCTACGGCGGAACAGCGCCCGGATCGGCTACGGTGGTGGTGTGCGTGACCACCTGCCACCCGGCCTCCCGCCGGATCCGTTCGCCGACGACCCGAGCGATCCCGCTTCCGCACTGGACAGTGTGGAACCGGGCATCCCTCTGGACGAGAACGAGCGGCTGGCGGTCGAGGAGGACCTGGCCGATCTCGCGGTCTACGAGGCGCTGCTCGCCCACCGCGGCGTCCGCGGTCTCGTCGTCGTCTGCGACGACTGCCACGAGGACCATTACCACGACTGGGACATGCTCCGGGCCAACCTGATCCAGCTGCTCATCGACGGGACCGTCCGGCCGCACGAGCCGGCCGTCGACCCGCGACCCGACGCCTACGTCACCTGGGACTACTGCCGCGGCTACGCCGACGCCCGCAACCATTTCGACGAAGGCCGCTGACACCAGCGGGCCACCGCCCACCAGACCGACATCTCCCCGTCAGACGACTACGCCCGTACCGATCTCGGTACGGGCGTAGTCGTCTGCGGTTGTTCCTGCGGATCTAGCGGGGCCGTCCGTCCGACGCGTCGACACCGGGCGGCGGTGTCCACGGGAAGGCCGGGAAGTCGGCGGGTGTACGCGACACCGAGGAACTCGTCGTGGGTTCGGTGGGCCCGGTGGTCGGCTCGCTCGGCGGGGCCGACTGTGACGGCTCCTCGGTCTGACCGGGCTCCTCCGCGGGAGGCGGCACCTCGGTCGTCGGCGTCGTGGTCACCGAACTGTCGGAGGGCGACCTCTGGTCGGTCCGGTTGCGCACGTCCGGATCGGTGGTCGTTGCGCCGGATTCGGTCGCCGCGGATTCCGACTGACCGGCCGACGACGTCGCATCCCGGGTCGGCGGCAGGCCGACCCCGGCGCGGAGCCGGTTCATCCAGTCCGACATCTCCTCCCGGCTGTCCTTGTCGCGCATCGGCCCCATGCTGCTCTGGGCCTTCGCGATGAAGCTCGCGGCCGCCTGCGTGTCGCCTGCGGCGATCGCCGCCTCGGCACGTTCGAGGTCCGCGCGCACATCGTGGGCGGCCTGGGTCTCCGACGCCGCCTCGGCGAACACGACCTGCTTGACGCCCCACAGCGGGTCGCCCGGTTGCGAGCCCTCGGACAGGACGGTCAGGCCGGCCGCTGCCACGATGACGATCGCGGCCGCGCCGGACACCACGCGCAGGTGGCGCACCATACGGCGGCCACGACTCGCGCGTTCGGTGCTCGCGATCGCGCGCTCGACGTCGTCGACGGACACCAGCTGCGACACCGGGGTCGACACGACGTCGTTGCGCCACCCCGAGAGAAGTTCTGCGAGTTGGTACTCGGTGCTGTCACGCGTGGGGACGGGCACATCGTGGGAAAGCGCGTCGAGGAAGTTCTCGTCGAAACCGACCTCGGCGAAGTCCAGTGATTCCGCACCGATTGCACCCGCTTCGTGCTCGAGAGCGTCACCGCCGGTTGCGGGTCCTCCGGTGGCGGGACCTCCGGTGGACGGGCCGCTCGGTCCCGGTCCTCGACCTCGGCTCGACGGCTGACCCGGACGGCCGAGATGTTCGCGTCCGTGGACAAAGCGACGATCGCGCCAGTCAGACTCCCCGCTCATCGTGACCTCCTGTCCGTTTCAACTCGTCTTTCAGCTTCGCCAGCGCCCGGTGTTGGGCCACTCGAACCGCACCCGCGGTGCTCCCGATCATCTGGGCCGTCTCCTCGGCCGACATGCCGACGACCAGCCGCAGTACCAGCACCTCACGCTGCTTGTCCGGAAGTATGTCCAGTAACGCGCGCATCTGCCTACTGCCGTCGGCGTCGAGAGCGGACTGCTCCGGTCCGCCGGTCACATGACCCACCTCGGGCACATCCTCCACCGGATCGGACTTGACCCGGGCGGCCACCCGCATGGCGTCGGCGACCTTGTGTGACGTGATGCCGTAGACGAAGGCCATGAACGGCTTGCCCTGGTCCCGATAACGGGGCAGCGCGGTCATCACCGCCATCAAAGCCTCCTGCGCGATGTCGTCTGCGGAGAACAGATGACGTTCTCCTACTCCGATTCGCCCTCGGCAATAGCGCAGGATCGGTTCCTGCACGCTTTCGAGGACAGAGGTGAGAGCTGCACGATCGCCATGGCCCGCGGCCCGGACAGCGTCGTCCAACTCACCACCTGACAGCTTCATCGCGCGTAGGAATCCCCGTGTTACAGATCGGTTGACCGTCGTGAGGCGGTCCTGTTACGGGCCGCGACACCCCTGAACGTCACCGCAACGCACGAGGCAGACCCTCAAACACCTTAGCCATCACTCCGCGGGCGTCAGTGCCATGCCCTTGCCGCTCAGCGTGGCGCGCAGTTCTCGACATCTCTCCTCTTCCGACGCCGACGCCACGCCCGTGCCGACGAGCAGGCTCGTCGCCGCCCATTCCAGGGGCATCAAACCGTGTTCACCTGCATCGACGACGACGCGACGGGCCCGCGCGGCCGATGCCTCGGAATTCCCCGCCCCGGCGAGGGCCGCCGCGTGGATGAGAGAGGTCTTCACGCGATGCCGGACCGGCACGTCCGAGGTGCCGGCCAGATGACGGACGAGCCGGTCGGCGGCCTCTGCATGAGCCAACCCCGCGGCGACGTCTCCGGAGTACAGCCCGAGTTCGGCACTGACCCATTCCCAGCGCAGCCGGCACCGGCCGTGGGTGAGCCAGTCCACGGCTTCCGATGAGGCCCACCCCTCCGGGCCGGACCCGCCCGGCCCGGACAGCTGCTCCCGAGCACGACCGAGCAGTCGCGCCGACGCCCGGAAACGAAGGAGACCGAGATTGTCGGCAGCCAGTCCGATGAGAGCATCGGACTGTGCGGCCCGTACCGGGTCGATCCGAGCCGAGTCATCCCGTCCCAGATCGTCCGCGACCGGATGGACACCCGCGACCGTTGCGAAGGCGACCCCGTCGAGTCCCAGCGCGAGATCGTGGCGTCCGCCCTGCCGCAGCAGCGAGGCCGTCGTGCTCCGGCACAGCGACAGCAACGCGGCGGCGGGTCCGCGGGGCGTCGACCCCTGTGTGGACCTCACGTCCTCGTCCAACCGCGCCAGCATGGTGAGCGCCGCGGCGTATTCACCGCGGCCTCCCGCCTCCACCGCGGCCTCCCAACGCAGTTCAAGAGCCTTGTCGAGGCCCCGTGAAGTGGTCTTGATCACTACTTCTCTTTTGGTTTGCATGAATTTAACGAACGATTCCCAACGTTAATCCTGCGACCAGATCACCGGCGGATAATAACCAGATTTCCTCGGTGTTAACCGTTGACACGGCCGTCGTTCGATGATCAGGTCGTGTTCACTCGTCGAGGAAAGCATTGGTCTTTCCATCTACGCAGGTCGCGGCCCATTACCTTCGTCCGATCAGAGGGCGTGACAACCCCTCGACCCCGCTGTGCTAGCACCATCCGTTCATCTAACCCGCCGTTAACATTTAGGAGACTTTCACTGCCCCGATGTCTGATTTCGACGGTATTGACGCCATTTCTCAGGGCCGCTTAATGTGAGCCCAAGCGTTGCAGGAAATCGACGTTTCTCGACCGAGCACCTCGGTGCGGCCTTAGACAAGGAGTAGCTGCCATGCCTCAGCCCAATCATCTCCCCGGCCCCAACGCAGACATCTGGGACTGGCAGATGTCCGGCCTCTGCCGCGGCGTCGACTCGTCGATGTTCTTCCATCCTGACGGTGAACGTGGCCGTGCGCGCGCCCAGCGTGAACGTCGGGCGAAGGAGCTGTGCCACCAGTGCCCCGTCATCGCCCAGTGCCGCGAGCACGCGCTGGCAGTGGCCGAGCCCTACGGGATCTGGGGCGGACTCTCGGAGTCCGAACGCAGCATGCTGATGAAGCGCGGCGTCGGTCGCCGCATGGCGAGCTGAGCAGTCCGTAGCCGCCGGCGGACGGCGAGCAGGGCCCTGCGGACACCACCGCGAACGACACAGGAGCCGGACATCCTCGGAGGATGCCCGGCTCCTGTGTGTGTATCACCGCTCGATCGGTGAACTACCGCTCGATCAGTGCGAGTGACCGTGTCCGGCGTGGCCGGCGGGCTCCTCGGCGGGTCGATCGGTGACCGCGGTCTCCGTGGTGAGCACCATGCGGGCGACCGACGCGGCGTTGACGACCGCGGAACGGGTCACCTTCACCGGATCGATGATGCCCTCGCCGACGAGGTCCCCGTAGGTGAGGCTCGCGGCGTTGAAGCCCTCGTTCTTGCCGAGGTTGGACACCTTGTCGACCACCACGGCGCCGTCGAGACCGGCATTGGAGGCGATCCAGTACAGCGGCGCCTTGGCAGCATCCCGCACCACGCGGACGCCCAGCGCCTCGTCGTCGGTCAGCGAGGCGGCGAGCTCGTCGAGCACCTTCGACGCCTGCACGATCGCCGAACCACCGCCGGGGATGATGCCCTCCTCGACCGCGGCCTTGGCTGCGGCGACGGCATCCTCGACGCGGTGCTTGCGTTCCTTGAGCGAGGTCTCGGTGGCCGCACCGACACGGATGACGGCGACCCCGCCGGCCAGCTTGGCCAGACGCTCGGAGAGCTTCTCCTTGTCCCAGTCGGAGTCCGACTCCTCGATCTCACGACGCAGCTGCGCGGCGCGGCCGGCGATCGCCTCCTTGGTACCCGCACCCTCGACGATGGTGGTGGCGTCCTTGGTGACGACGACACGACGTGCCGAGCCGAGGACCTCGAGGCCCACGGTCGACAGGCTCAGGCCCACGTCCGAGGTGACCACGGTGCCGCCGGTGACGACCGCCAGGTCCTCCATGAACGCCTTGCGGCGGTCACCGAAGAACGGCGACTTCACCGCGACGGCTCGGATGGTCTTGCGGATCGAGTTCACGACCAGGGTCGACAACGGCTCGCCCTCGACGTCCTCGGCGACGATCAGCAGCGACTTGCCCGCCTCGACGACCTTCTCCAGCAGCGGCAGGAACTCCGGCAGCGAGCTGATCTTGTCGCGGTACAGCAGCACGAGCGCATCCTCGAGGACCGCTTCCTGGCTGTCGACGTCGGTGACGAAGTACGGCGAGAGGAAGCCCTTGTCGAACTGCACGCCCTCGGTGATCTCGAGTTCGGTCTGCAGCCCCGAGCCCTCTTCGACGGTGACGACGCCATCGGCGCCGACCACGGACATCGCCTTGCCGACCATCTCGCCGATCTCCTCGTCACGAGAGGAGACGGTGGCGATCTGGGCGATGGACTGCTCGCCGGCGACCGGGGTCGCGGCGGCCAGTAGGGCTTCGCTCAGCGCGTCGGCGGCCTTGCTGATGCCCTGTCCGAGTGCGATCGGGTTGGCACCGGCGGCGACGTTGCGCAGACCGGCCTTGACCATCGCCTGCGCGAGAACCGTTGCGGTGGTGGTGCCGTCACCTGCGACGTCGTTGGTCTTGGTCGCCACCGACTTGACCAGCTGGGCACCGAGGTTCTCGAAGGGGTCCTCGAGGTCGATGTCGCGGGCGATGGTGACACCGTCGTTGGTGACACTCGGTCCACCGAATGCCTTGGCGAGGACCACGTGCCGGCCGCGCGGGCCGAGGGTGACCTTCACGGTGTCGGCGAGCTGGTCGATGCCTCGTTCGAGCGCCCGCCGCGCGGTTTCGTTGAATTCAATCTGCTTGGCCATGAATCTCTTTCTTCGCGGGAGTCGGTCGAGACAACGCACACCGCCCCGGTACCCCTGCACGGGGAGCCGGGGCGGTGCGTCGAATCGCGAACGACTCGCGGGGTCTGTAGAGCCCGAGTCCTACTTGCCGATGACGGCGAGGACGTCGCGCGCCGACAGGATCAGGTACTCCTCGCCGGCGTACTTGATCTCGGTGCCGCCGTACTTGCTGTAGATGACGGTGTCACCTTCCTTGACGTCCACGGGGACGCGGTTGCCCTGCTCGGTGACCCGACCCTCGCCGACGGCGATGACGGTGCCTTCCTGCGGCTTCTCCTTGGCGGAGTCCGGGATGACCAGGCCCGAGGCGGTGGTCGTCTCGGCCTCGACGGCCTGCACCAGGATCTTGTCCTCAAGCGGCTTGATGTTCACGCTCGCCACGATGTGAGTCCTCAACTTTCGTACTGAGAAAGAATCTGCACGTTCATGGCCCTGGGACAAAACCTCGTCGTCGCGGGTGTCCGAGGCTTCGTTCAGCGCCAGCTAGCACTCTATACGTGCGAGTGCCAGCACTCAAGGGTGGTGGGTGCAAAATGCCGGAGTTTCGCTCCCCGCGATCGCAGCTCAGGAAGCGCCCGAGCCTCGATGCGGACCTCAGAGCTGACTGACCCGTACCGACATCGCCGGATCGGAAGCCACCGTGAGCGGCGACGGCGCCGCGCCCCCGGCGATCACATGTGCGCCCAGGGTCGCGATCATCACGCCGTTGTCGGTGCACAGTCTCGGTTTCGGCACGCGCAGCGTGATGCCGGCGGCCGCACAGCGCTCCTCGGCGAGCGACCGGATCCGCGAGTTGGCGGTGGCACCGCCACCGAGGACGAGGGTGTCGACACCCAGATCACCGCACGCGCGGACGGCCTTCATGGTGAGGACGTCGGCGACGGCCTCCTGGAACGACGCCGCGACGTCGGCCACCGGAACCGCCACCCCATCGCGCTCACATTTCTCCACGTAGCGCGCGACCGCGGTCTTGAGACCGCTGAAGGAGAAATCATGGCGGGCATCGCGTGGCCCGGTCATCCCGCGAGGGAACGCGATGGCCTTCGGATCGCCGTCGCGCGCAGCGTGGTCGAGGGCCGGGCCGCCGGGGAACCCGAGGTCCAGCAGTCGGGCGATCTTGTCGAAGGCCTCCCCTGCCGCGTCGTCGACGGTGGTGCCGAGCTCGACGATGGGCTCCGCGAGATCGGTGACGTGCAGCAGGTGTGTGTGTCCGCCCGACACGAGGAGGGCGACGCACTCGGGCATCGGTCCGTGCTCCAGCGTGTCCACGGCGACATGTCCGCCGAGGTGATTCATCGCGTACAGCGGTACGTCCCAGGCCAGCGCATACGCCTTGGCGGCCGCGACGCCGACGAGCAGCGCACCGGCCAGTCCGGGTCCGATGGTGACCGCGATGGCGTCGGGCCGGTCGATGCCGGCGGCCTCGCGGGCGCGGCGCATCGTCGGCACGATGGCCTCGAGGTGCGCGCGTGAGGCGATCTCGGGGACGACGCCGCCGAACCGGGCGTGTTCGTCGACGCTCGAGGCGACCTCGTCCGCGAGCAGCGTCGCATGGCCGGGTGTGTCACCGTCGGCCGGCGTCCAGCGCACGATGCCGACCCCGGTCTCGTCGCAGGAACTCTCGATGCCCATGACGATCACGCCGGGCCCTCCTCGGGATCGAGCGGCCGTCCCGAACTCGGGGCCCGCAACATCGTGTATGCATCCGCGCCGGACGGCTGGTAGTAATTGCGGCGGAAGCCGGCGGTACTGAAGCCGTGCCGGGAGTACAGGGTGATCGCGACGTCGTTGTCGGTGCGGACCTCGAGGAAGACCGGGGCGTCGACGGCGTCGGCCACCGTCAGCATCGCCTCCAGCAACGCCTTGCCGATTCCCCGCCCCCGGTGGGCGGGATCGACTGCGATCGTGTGGATCTCGCATTCGTAGGCATCCGGCTGACCGAGTGTGGAGATCCCGGCGTAGCCGATGACCTCACCGCCCGCACGTTCCCGCGCCGCGAAGTAGGTGTTGTACGGCGCGTTCAGTTCGGCCCGGAACGCCGAGGCCGGCCAGGGCGAGTCCTCGGCGAACATCCGCTTCTCCAGCGCCGCGCAGTGCGGGATGTCGCCGTAGGTCAGCGCGTCGATGATCAGTTCGGGGGCGGTCACCGCGCGGCTCCCAGCTTCCTGGCCTTCTGCTCGACCGCGTCGGGGCGTCGGAGATACAGCGGCACAAGTGGTTCCGGCACCACGCCGGCCTCGATTGCCGACGCGGCAGCCGCGACGAGCCCCCGGGCCGACGGCACGGTCACCTGCGGGGTCGTCTCCGTCCAGCCGACCAGCTCCAGATGCGACGCCGACCCGGACACCGCACCGACCTCGCCGGTGGTGAACACCGGGGCCAGCTCCTCGGCGACCGTCGCCGGCGCGGACACCTCAGGTCCGCGGACCCGCGCCCCGTCGCGGTACAGCGCCCAGTACACCTCGCGGCGCCGGGCGTCGGTGACGACGAGGACGTCGGGACGCCCGGCCGGCGGAGTCGTCTCGAGTGCGAGCGCGTCCAGCGAACACACGCCGTGTGCGGGAATGCCGAGTGCGTCGGCGAACGCCGCGCCGGTGGCCATACCCACACGCAGGCCGGTGAACGGTCCGGGACCACATCCGACAACCACCGCGGAGAGGGCGTCGCGGGAGATCCCGGATTCGGCAAGGCATTCCGCGATGAGAGTGGTCAGCAGCTCTGCGTGCCGGCGGTGGTCGGTGACCACGCGTTCGGCGAGCACGCGCACACCGCCGATCGTCTCGCCGGTCAGTGCGACGACGCCGGTGACGACCGAGTCGGTCGCGGTGTCGATCGCGAGCACCGTCCGCGCCGCGCCGAGACCCCGTTCAGCCGAACTCATTCTTCGGTCACCCACTCCCATTCCACGTGTCGCACATCGGTGTCCACGTCGCGACGCAACCGCACGACCAGGTATCGCTGTGCCAGTCGCTCGGCGACCCCCTCACCCCATTCGACCACGACGACCGCATCGGTCAGTTCGGTGTCCAGGTCCAGGGCGTCGAGTTCGTCCAGGCCGCCTCGTGCCGGTCTACCGGCCTCGTCGCTGCCGGCCAGGCCGAGCCGGTAGGCGTCGACATGGACCATCGCCGGGCCGTCGGGTCGGCCCGGCCGGTGCTCGCGCGCGATGATGAAGGTCGGCGAGGTGACCCGGCCCTCGACCCCCAGACCTGCGCCGATTCCGCGGGCCAGGGCCGTCTTGCCCGCACCGAGCGGGCCGTCGAGGATCACCAGGTCACCGGCGGACAACACGGTGGCGAGTTCGGCGCCGAACGCCTCGGTGTCGGCGACCTCGGGCAGCTCACGGGTTCCGGTGCGGTCGGTGACCGGTGTCGGGTGGATTCCGTCGGTGTGCGATCTCTCTGGGCTCATGCCTTCCCCAGCTTCTTCCACCAGCGCCGACGGGGCGCCGGCCGGGCGATCCGGGCGCGGTCCACGAGATCGACGATCGCGTCGCTGACCATCCGGGGTTCCTCCATCTGGACCATGTGGCCGGCCCCCTTGACCACCACGAGGCGGGAATCCGGACCGAGCTGGGAGTACATGCGCACCGAGTTCGGCAGCGTTGTCAGCCGGTCCTTGTCGCCGCACACGACGGTCGTGGGCACCTGCGCCAGCACCGGCAGTGCCGTCGATTCGTCGTGGATCTCCAAGGCGTGCAGGAAGTTCACGATGGTCTCGATCGGCGTGTTCTGGATCATCTTCTCCACGGCACTACCGAGTGCCGGGCTGAAGAACGCCGGCCCGAAGCTGGCCGCGACGAGCACGGGTTCGAGGGCTTGGCGGGTCAGGCCACGACCTGCCTGGACCAGGCGCGGCGCGCGTCGGACGCTCAGGCGGAAAGCGTCGACCACCGGATTACCCAGTCCCTCACCGAGTCCCGCCTCGGTGAGGCCACGCGACGCGGTCGCGACCAGACCCACGCCGGCAACCGGGCCCGTCGACGAGAACAGGGCCGGATGACGACGGGCCAGCCCCATCACCGTCATGCCGCCCATCGAATGGCCCACCACGACAACGGGTCCGGCGGTCACCGTGGAACGGATCACGGCCGCGGCGTCGTCGGCGAGCTGGGCGATCGTGCAGGTCTCCACCGGCGCGGGATCGCTCTCGCCGTGTCCGCGGTGGTCGTAGAAGACGAAACGGTAGTTGCGGTCGGCCCACTCCGCCGCGAGTTGGTCGCGCTGGAAGTGCCAGCTCGCCAGCCGCAGGCTGAATCCGTGTACGAAGACGATGGTGAGCTCGGGAGGTGTGCCGTCGGGAACGTCACCGAGGTCGACGGTCCGGACCGCGAGGTCGAGTCCGTCGTCGGTGGTCACCGTCCGCGCCTGCTCGTCGTACAACCTGGTGAGGTCGATGTCGGCGTGGGGATCGGACTTGCCGACGACGCTCTTGCGCGCGATGTTGCGCGCGGCGCCGACCGCCGCCATACCGCCCAGTGCCGCGACACCGGCCAGCCCGGCCAGCAGTCCGACGCGTCCGGAATCGTCCACCACACTCACCCCGCTCACTCGTCGGCCACCGCGTCACCGCGAGCCGGGCTCGCGTTCACGTAGCGCCGGACCACGCGGCTGCCGATCTGGGAGACGATCTCGTAGTCGATGGTGCCGATGGCGTCGGCCCAGTCCTTGGCGGTTAGGCCCCCGCGGGCCCCGGTGCCGAAGAGTTCGACCTCGTCGCCCTCCCGCACCCCGGCCGCGTCGGGTCCGAGGTCGACGACCAGCTGATCCATGCAGATCCGGCCGACCCCGCCGAAGAGCCGGTCACCGATCCGTACGCGAAGTCGTCCCGACAGCAGGCGCGGGACCCCGTCGGCGTAACCCGCGGGGATCACCGCGACGACGGTGTCGTGCGGTGCGATCCAGGTCTGGCTGTAGGAGACACCCTCCCCGGCGGCGACGCGCTTGACCAGGGCGATCTGCGCCGACAGCGTCATCGCCGGGATGAGCCCGAAGTCGCCGCGCTCGGGGACCGGGGTACGACCGTAGAGCGCGATCCCGGGCCGGACCATGTCACGCGCCAGGTCCGGACGAGTCAGTGCCGCAGGTGAATTCGCCATGTGGATGATCTCGGGCGCCGCGCCGAGGCGAGCGAGGTCGGCGGCTGCGGCGTCGAGCCGGGCGGCCTGTTCGCTGTTGAGTGGATGGTCGGGTTCGTCACCGCGGGCGAGGTGACACATCACCGCGCGGACGGTGACGGCTCCCTCAGCGTGCACCTTCGCGATCTTCACGGCGAAGTCGTCCCACTCGTCGGCCGCGACGCCGCTCCGGTTGAGTCCGGTGTCGACCTTGACCGTGACACTCGCCGCGACTCCGGTGGCACGGGCGGCCGCGACCACCGCGTCGAGCTGGGTGGACGAGGACAGGGCGATCTCGATGTGGTCGGTGACCGCGCCCTCGAAGTCCGCGGCCGGGGTGTGCAACCAGGCGGTGATCGGGGCGTCGATCCCGGCGGCACGCAGGGCGCGGGCCTCGGTGATGTGCGCGACGCCCAGCTCGGCGGCGCCCGCGGCCAGTGCGGTCCGCGCGACCGGCACGGCGCCGTGACCGTAGGCGTCGGCCTTCACGACGGCCATCACGGCAGCATTCGAGGTCGTCCGCAACACGTCGAGGTTGTGCGCGATGGCGCCGAGGTCGACGGTCGCGGTCAGAGCAGGGGAAGTCATCGCCGACCATTCTCCCAGATCGTCGCGAACGATTTGTGCGCGGAGACCTGCCCAGCGCCGTGACCAGCCGTTTCACCCGGCCGCCTATGAGGAATCACACCGATGCGGGCGCACCGGGGACACGGTTGGGCGGACGTCACGATGATGCGCGTGACGGCGTCGGCGGCTCCGCTCCTGCTCGTCGTGTGGCGAACTCGCGGATCGCCGGTCGCAGGGCCGCGAGCAGCGCGGAGGCGCCGATCGGGGCTCCCCGACTCGCCAGCAGGGCGGCGTGGGCGTGGACGCGGGCCGCCGCGGCACCCGCCTCCTGTGGTGACCGACCCGCCGCGAGCAGTGAGCCGGCGATCCCGGCCAGCACGTCGCCCGCGCCGGCGGTCGCGGCCCACGACGCCCCGGCGTCGTTTCCGACGACCCTTCCCGACGGGTCGGCGATCAGCGTGATCCGGCCCTTCAGCAGCACCGTGACACCCCACCGGGCGGCGAGGTCGGCGACCGCGGACACCCGATCGGCGCCCACCTCGGTCCCGGTCAGCCTCGCGAACTCCCCGGCATGGGGAGTCAGGAGCGTGGGCGCCCGACGGCCGTCGACGAGTGCGGGATCGGTCGAGACGATGGTGAGCGCATCGGCGTCGACGAGAACCGGCAGATCGGAGTCGAGGACGGTACGCAGCGTCGCCGTCGCGGCGGCGTCGGTGCCCATTCCCGGACCGGCCACCCATGCCTGGACGCGGCCGGCGTCGGCGAGGTCCGGAGCGGCGATCACCTCGGGGAAGTGCGAAACGACTTCGGCGTGAGCCGATCCGACATACCGCGTCATGCCCGAGGTCGCGGCCACCGCGGCCCCGGAGGCCAGGATCGCCGCGCCCGGATAGCGGTGCGAGCCGGCGACGACCCCGACCACGCCCTGGGTGTACTTGTCGTCGGCAGGTCCCGGCACCGGCCAGTCGATCTCCTCGTCGGAGTACGAGATGAGTTGCTGCGCAGCCGGTTCCGTAGGGCCACCGATGCCGATGTCGACGACGATCACGCGACCACACCGGGGCGCGGCGAGAAGGTGTGCGCGCCGGGGGAAGCCGAAGGTGACGGTGAGATCGGCGCGGACCGACGGGTCGTGGACCTCGCCGGAGTCGGCGTCGACACCGGACGGCAGATCGACTGCCACGACCGTGGTCTCGGCACCGAGACCGGCGAAGACCGCCGCCGCGGCGGGTCGCAGCGGTCCGCGGCCGCCGATGCCCACGACACCGTCGATGACGACGTCGGGATGCCCCGGCAATGAGTCGACGACACGCCCGCCGGCCGACCGGAACGCCCGTAGCCCGGCCGGGTGCGCCTTGTCGGGTGCCAGCAGCACCGCATGGGCGGCTGCTCCGCGGCGGGCGAGTTCGGCGGCGGCGAAGAGGGCGTCGCCGCCGTTGTCACCCGCCCCGACGACCACTCCTACCGTCCGCCCGTAGCATCCGCCCGTCCGGTTCAACTCCCCCACGACGGCCTGCGCGACGCCGTGCGCGGCGCGGCGCATCAGCGTTCCGTTGGCGAGGAGGTCCCCCGACGCCCGCTCGGCGTCGCAGACCTCGTCGGCGGTCAGGTACCGGGTCGACATCGGGACCGGTCTACTCGACGGTCACCGACTTGGCCAGGTTGCGCGGTTTGTCGACGTCGTAACCGCGCGCCTGGGCGACGCTGGCGGCGAACACCTGCAGCGGCACCGTGGAGACCAGCGGCTGCAGGAGCGTCGGCGTCTTCGGGATCGGGATGAACTCGTCGGCGACCGCGCGGGCGGCGGCGTCGTCGGATTCGGCGATGACGATCGTGCGCGCACCGCGGGCCTGGATCTCGCGGATGTTGCTGACCATCTTCGAGTGCAGCACCGCGCGACCGTCCGCGGACGGCATGACGGTGATGACGGGCAGACCGTCCTCGATCAGCGCGATGGGCCCGTGCTTGAGTTCACCGGCGGCGAAGCCCTCGGCGTGCATGTACGCGAGCTCCTTGAGCTTGAGCGCACCTTCGAGGGCCACCGGATAGCCGACGTGACGGCCGATGAACAGCACCGTATTGTGGTGGGCCAGCGACTGCGCGAGCTCGCGCACCGGCTCCATGGTCTCGAGGACCTCGGCGACCGAGTCGGCCATCGCCTCGATGGCCGCGAACTCGCGGGCCACCTCGTCGGCATACTTGGTGCCGCGGGCCTGCGCCAGGGCCAGACCCACCAGATAGGCCGCGACGATCTGCGCGAGGAAGCACTTGGTGGACGCGACACCGATCTCCGGACCGGCGTGGGTGTACAGCACCGCGTCGGATTCGCGCGGGATCTGCGCACCGTTGGTGTTGCAGATGGCGAGGACTCGTGCCTTCTGATCCTTTGCGTGCCGGACGGCCTCGAGCGTGTCGGCGGTTTCGCCCGACTGGGAGATCGCCACGACCAGCGTCGACCGGTCGAGGACCGGGTCGCGGTAGCGGAACTCGCTCGCCAGCTCGATTTCGACAGGCAGACGCGTCCAGTGCTCGATCGCGTACTTGGCCAGCAGTCCGGCGTGGTAGGCCGTACCGCAGGCGACGACGAAGACCTTGTCCACATCGCGCAGGTCGTCGTCGGTCAGTCGCTGCTCGTCGAGCACGATGCGCCCGTTCTGCAGGTGTCCGAGCAGGGTGTCGGCGATCGCGCGCGGCTGCTCGGCGATCTCCTTCAGCATGAAGAAGTCGTAGCCGCCCTTCTCGGCCGCCGCGAGATCCCAGTCGATGTGGAACGGCTTGCCCGCGCGCTCATTCCGGTCGAAGTCGGTGATCGTGTAGGTGTCGGCGGTGATCACGACGACCTCGTCCTGGCCGAGCTCCACGGCCTCGCGGGTGTGCTCGATGAACGCGGTCACGTCGGATCCGACGAACATCTCGCCCTGCCCGACACCCACCACGAGCGGGGTCGACCGGCGTGCCGCCACGATGGTGTCGGGATGGTCGGCGTGGGTGAACACGAGGGTGAACGCACCTTCGAGCCGGCGCAGCGCGGCATAGGCGCTGGCCACGAAGTCGCCGGCGGTCGGGCCGAGGGCGTAGTACTTGGAGACCAGGTGGACGGCGGTCTCGGTGTCGGTTTCCGAGCCGAACTCGACGCCGTCTTCTTCCAGCTCGGCCCGCAGCTCGGCGTAGTTCTCGATGATGCCGTTGTGGACGACCGCGATCTTGCCGTCGTCACTCGCGTGCGGATGCGCATTGCGGTCGGTCGGCTTGCCGTGCGTGGCCCACCGGGTGTGCCCCATGCCCGTGGTCCCCGACAGCGACTCCCGGCCGACGGTCGCGATCTGCTTCTCCAGGTTCTCCATGCGGAGCGCCTTCTTCTGGATCGCGGTGTTACCGGTGCCGTCGAGAATGGCGACACCCGCCGAGTCGTACCCGCGGTACTCCATCCGTCGCAATGCCTCGACGACGATGTCCAGGGCATCGCGGCGCCCCACGTATCCGACGATTCCACACATAGCTAGTCAGCGTACCTGCGCGCGGTGCGGACGATGCGCTCGCGCGCGGGGGCGTCACTCCAGGGTCTTGGGGACCACGACGTTCGGGGCCGCGGCGGGCACCGGAGACGCTGCGCGACGACGCCTGCGTTCCTTGGCGCCGAGCAGTTTGGCGATTCGGTCCTGTGCCTCCGGCGGATCGTCGAGGTCAACGGCCGGGACTTTGCCGAGGACGGTGTCGGGATCGGAAAACGCCTGGTACTCGGGGTCCTGGGTAAGCGTGTGGAGCAGAAATCCGGTGGTCAGCGCACGCGCGGCGCCGTGCGTCTTCTTGTCGGCCCCGTTGCTCCCCCACAGCGCGCCGATCGTGCGATGTTCGACGAGGCCCCGCGACGTCGCTCCGGGCGGCGTGCGCAGCACCACGCGGCGCTCGTCGTCTGATGTGTGGTCGGCGCCATACGCCTGCGCGAGCGGTAGCGCGTTGCCGTCGATGGTGTCGAGTTCGCCGATCGAGGAGACGATGAGCCCCGGCGCGGTCACTCGACGTGCCGCGGGCAGGAGCCCGGCGGTGGTCGGCGCCGGGAAGAGCGCGACCACACCCCGGACGTCGGGCTGCCGCTGGCCGTGCAGGATGCCCTCCGACGCAGCGATGACGGCGGCGGACGCCCCGAAACCGTGACCGGCGAAGCCCACCTTCGCGGGGTCGACGGTGATCTCGCCGAAGCCCAGCCGGACCCGGGTCACGATCGACAACGCCGAACGCAGCTCCGCGGCCATCGCGTCGTCGGACACCAGTACCCCCCGCTGACCGGCCGGGACCGCCACCACGATGCCCCACGACGCCAAGTGCTGGCACAGGTCGCGGTAGCGGCTCGGCGAGGACAGCCAGCCGTGCCCGAAGGCGATGGCGGGCAGTCGTTCCCCGCTCGCAGGGGTGAACACCTCGCCGCGGGTACCGACGATCCCGAGATCGCCGTGGAGAACGCGATTTGGGCCCCGACGGCCGAGCGCGGTCATCAGCTTCGCGGGCGACTGCGATGGTTTCGGACGCTTCTTGCCTGGCACAGCTGACAGCCTATGCGTTCGGCGGCGGCAGATGCGGACTGGCGTCGGCCATGTCGGCGGGCAGCATGATGCCGGGCAATGCGTCGGCGGCGTCGGCCTCGTGCTCCAGTTCGGCACGAAGCCGTTGCGCCGCCGACTGCTCGGCGGTGCGCCGGTGGTCGGTCATCGCGATCTCGAGATCGCGCTGTGCCGCGGAGAAACGGTGTGAGGCATCGGCGACCTCGGCGGTGGCAGAGCGCGCCAGCGCTTCGATCTGATCGGCGAGACTCACTGGTCACCCGCCAGGGCCAGATCTCCGGTCGATCGCTCGGGTGAGCTCGACGCCCCGCCGGCGGCCGGAGATGTGCGGCCGCTGCGGGTGTCGGCGACGATGTGGGTCGGTGTCGGCGTCTGCGGTCCGGGACCGGCCGCCGGCCTGCTCTCGAAAGCAGCCGGTTCGGCCCCACGAACCTTCTGCGCGACTTCGGGTTCCGCGGCCGACGAGCCGCTCAACCGGAACGGGATGTCCCCTTCGTCGGACTCGCGCACAGGTAGCACCGTCTCGGTCGGCGGGAGGGGCGGCTCGGTCGGAGCGGGTTGGGGCCGGACCGGCTCGGCAGCACGCGCGACGGGCCGGGTCTCGGGTTCGACGGGCTCGGGTTCGACGGGATAGGGATCGTCGTCGATCCCGTCGAGGGACCGGTTCAGGATGTCGAGGATTCCGGTGATCCCGCGCAATGTCGCGTCGAGGGAGGTGGTGAACAGTGCCACGCGCGACCGGATGTCCTCGACCGCGACATTGAGCGGGACACGTCCGGAGAGCACGGCCTGTGGGAGCTCGGCCGGTGGGGTTCCCGCGGCATTCGGTGCCGACAGACGCGCGAGGGCCAGATAGAAGGAGCGCAACAGACGGTCGATCCCCGATGCGGCCGCGGAGGTGGCGTCGGTGATCGTGTGCAGCAGATAGAGGTCGGATTCCGCGCGCCGCTGATGGTCGACGACGGTCTCGATCACGAACGACGCGGTCTCCCCGTGCCAGCCGTCGTCGAGCCGGACCCGCTGCTCGGGCAGGTGATGCAGCTGATCGGACACGGCTCGATGAGCGGAGACCAGCACCCGGCTGTCCGCCGCGAGCGCCGCGATGTCGAAGTCGTCCACCGCACGGAGCCCCGCACGGATCGTCACGTCGTCGGGAACCGGTACACCCATCAGCCGTCCGACCGCCAGCAACTCGGTCAGCGCCCCGGTACCGTCCTGCGCGTCCTTCCGCAGCGTGGCCAGCGAATCCGCACCCCGCCTCATCCCGTCGTCGCCCCCGATCCCGGTGCCGCACGGGTGATCTCGTCCGCGGCGTGCGCGTCGCCCGCGGCCATGATGATCGCGGAGTTCCGCAGGGTGTCGGCGAGAACGGCCGCCGCGCGTGATTGCGTTCGGAGTCGGACAGAGAGCGTGGCACTCATCTCGGCGTAGGCCGCGGCGGACGGACCCAGCGACGACACCGGGCCGCGGTCCGCATCGGTGCGCGCCCACCGGCCGAAGTCGTGCGCGGCCAGGTCGTCGGCGACCGCGTTCAGAACAAGGGACGAACGCCGGTAATAGCCCGCGACCGCGGACACCTGCTCGACGTCCATCGCGATCCGGTTCGACCCCGCGCTGTCCATGCCCACCCCCATGACGATGCCTGATGGTACCCATCCCGCGCGCTCGCCGTCTCCGCCCGGAACACGCCATCTGTTGGACGCTCACGGGACGCTGCCGGTTCCATCTCCCGGGTCGGCATCCGCGGACCTTGGGATTTCCGACAATGACCCCGCCGATGGGCCCTTCCCGTCGTCACATCCATCGCCCAGAGTGACACCGACCACACCGTCGGCGAAAGGACCATGCACGTCGTCGGCGCCAAACGCACGCTGATGCATCGGGGTCGCGATCCGCTGTCCCTCGACTTCCCGATGAACTGGCAGATCCATCTGGCCGAGAACGACGCCCTGGCCGTCCGACGGGCACGACCGAGCCTCGAGTGGTACTTCGACAACGTCATGTCCGCCGTTCCTCAGGGCGCCGCTACACCCGCGGGCTACGAGCGATACGCCGCGCTGGCAGAGGCCGCCGCGGAGGGTGCGATGTCACTGACCGGCCTGCGTGAGGGCGGGATCTGCTACGTCGGCGACCCCGAGGGGCTCATCCGCGACATCGAGATCCTCCGCGAGGAAACGGGTCTCGACCATCTCATCTGCTGGATGCGGTTCGGCGGCATGGCACACGAGGACGTCGTGCGGTCGATGGAACTGCTCGCCGACCATGTCATGCCGCATTTCGCCGACGCCCCGCCGCTGGTCCCCCGCGCCCTGCGGCACGAGGAACCCACCACCCAGACCGACAAGTTTTTCGAAATCGAGTTCGACGAAGAAGGAGAAGTCCATGAGCCATCTCGCGGTTGAGAACGATCGCCGGATCTACTTCGAGCACCACCGCGGGGACGAGCGTCCCATCGTGCTGATCCACGGGTGGGGCGCCAACACCCGCTGCTGGGACACGACCGCTCCCGCGCTCAAGGCCGCGGGCCACGAGGTCGTTCTCGTCGATCTGCGCGCCTGTGGCCGCTCCGACAAGGACTTCGAAGATGTGACGATCGCGGCGCTCGCCGCCGACGTGGTCAAGGTGGTCGAACACCTCGGCCTGTCGTCCCCGGTCATCAACGGCTGGTCCCTGGGCGGAGCGGTCGCCACCGCTGCCGCCGCCGCACTCGGCTCGCGTGCCGGCGGCCTGGTCCTGACCGGTGGTGCGTCGCCGCGCTACACCGCGACCGACGACTGGCCCTACGGCGGCTCCACCGACGACGTCGAGGGTGTGCTCGCCGGCGCCGCCGCCAACCGCGCCGACACCTTCCGCGGGGTGGCCGCGGCGGTGTGCGCAACTCCCCCGAGTTCCGATGTCCTGGACTGGATCTGGGGGATGTTCATGGAGATGGGACCCGTCGGCGACGACTCACTGCGCGACCTCGCCCGGACCGACCTGCGCAAGGAACTCGGCGGGCTCGACATCCCGATCCTGCTCCTGCACGGCCGCGACGACGCCTTCGTCCCCTTCGCCGGGGCCGAGGCCGTCCTCGAACTCAACTCGCGCGCTCGTCTCGTCCCGTTCGACGCCTGCGGTCACGCCCCGTTCCTCGAGGACCGGGACCGCTACCTCGCCGAACTGACCGGCTTCCTGAAGTCATGAGCACCCGACCCCGGGTCTGGATCGTCACCGGCGGATCGCGCGGCATCGGCCGGGCGGTCGTCGAGAACCTCACAGCCCGAGGCGATTCGGTCGTGTCCCTGGCCCGTGGCGTGTCCACCACGCCGTTCACCAGACCGGCTCAGGTCCTGGAACTGAAGACCGACATCACCGATTCCTCTTCGGTGGCCGGCGCACTGGCCACGGTCAAGGAGGAGTACGGCAGTGCCCACGGCCTGATCAACGTCGCCGGCGTGCACCGCGGTGGACGCGTCGACGATCTGAGTCGCGAGGACTGGGACCTTGTGCTGACCACCAACCTCACCGGCGCCTTCGAGATGTGCAAGGCCACGGTCCCGATCCTCGAACCGGGCTCGTCGATCGTGAATGTCGGTGCGGTGGTCGGTTTCCGGGGATTCCCGGGCGACGTCGCGTATGGCTCGGCCAAGGCCGGTCTCAGCGGTCTGACCCAGGTCCTGGCCGCGGAACTCGCCCCACGCGACATCCGGGTGAACCTGGTCATCCCCGGTTTTGTGGATACCGACATGACCTCGGGACTCAGCGACCGGGCGCGGGCGCGTGTCGTCTCGTCCATCCCGGCCGGACGTACCGGCCGGCCGGAGGAGATCGCGCAGGTCATCGTCGATGTCGCGTTGTCCACCTACATGTACGGCGCCATCGTGCCCGTCGACGGCGGACTGATGAACACCTTCAGCGGCGGTGGCCGGTGACGTGGGCTCGCGACACCCCGCACCGGTTGTGACAACCCACAAGAGACGCGAAACGCAAGGGTGACTCACGCCATATCGACCCATAACGTCGTTGTTGCACACAGTTTCTCGCCTTCCCCCGGGGGGCGGTCAGAAGGAGGCCAATCGGTGTCAACCAGTACGGCAAGCGTCAGCACGGAGCAGCAGAACAAGGCTCTGGTCGCGGAATTCATGGAGGTGTTCTCCCGCGACGACGTGGACGCCATCCTGTCCTACCTGGCGCCGACGGCCACCTGGTGGGTGGGCGGAGAGATCGAAGGCATCTCCGGGACCAAGGACAAAGAGGCATTCGGCGAAATGCTGGCCGGCCTCTCCTCCACCACCAAGACCGGTGCCATCGCCCTCACCCCGCTCGCCTTCACCGCCGAGGGAGAACGCGTCGCGGTCGAGACCGAGTCGTACTCGGAGATGAACAACGGCAAGGTCTACAACAACCTCTACCACTTCGTCTTCGTGGTCCGCGACGGAAAGATCCACGAGGTCAAGGAATTCCTCGACACCGAGCACACCCGCGCGGTCTTCCTCGGCTGAGCCCCCGGTCGCCGGCGGTCCCCGACCCTAATCCCGCCGCCGGCGGCCATTCCCCTCGAAAGACCCGATCTTTCGAGATACCCAGTACCCCAACCCCTGTGATCAAGGAGTCAATGCAATGGATGTCGGCGTACTTCTCGTCTTCCAGAACTACCACGAGAACGTGAGCGACGAAGAGGTCTTCCTGCGCGACCTCGAGCTCGGCGTACTGGCCGAGAAGGCCGGTTTCGACTCGGTCTGGTCGGCGGAGCACCACTTCGACGACTACTCGATGTGCCCGGACAACTTCGCGATCCTGTCCTACCTCGCCGGCCGGACCTCGAAGGTGAAGCTCGGCATCGGTGCCACGATCCTGCCGTGGAACGATCCGCTGCGTGTCGTCGAGAAGGCCATCATGCTGGACCAGATGTCCGGCGGTCGTGTGCTTCTCGGCATGGGACGCGGTCTGGCGAAGATGGAGTACGAGGCTTTCGGAATCCCGATGGACGAGGCGCGCCCCCGCTTCAACGAGGCCGCCGAGATGGTGCTGCGCGGACTGCGCACCGGCGTCGTCTCCGGCGACGGCCCGATGTATCCGCAGAAGGAGATCGCGCTGCGTCCCGCCCCCAATCCGAACACCTCTTGGGACGGAAGGCTTTTCGCCGCCGCGATGTCACCCGACTCGGTGCCGGTGGTCGCCGACCTCGGTGTCCAGATGATGACCTTCATGCAGTTCCCGTTCGAGCAGCATGCCGAGGCCATCAACGGCTGGAAGCAGATGTTCCGCGATGCCCAGGGCACCGAGCCCGGCCCGCCGGTCATCCAGGACTTCGTCATCTGTCACGAGGACGAGGAGGAGGCCCGTCGCCTGGCCTACGAGCACATCAACCGGTCTTCCTGTCGGTCATCAAGCACTACGACTTCGCCGGCAAGCACTGGCGTGAGACCAAGGGCTACGAGACCTACCAGGCGGGCGCGGACATGATCCGTGAGGCCGGCATGGAGGCCGCCGCCGACGCCTACGTCGAGGCGAACATCTACGGCACACCTGAGCAGTGCATCGAGAAGTACGCCTACCGCCACGAACTCATCGGCGACTTCCTGCCCAACGCGGCCTTCGCCTTCGGCGGTCTCCCCTTCGACGCCGCCGAGCAGAGCCTGAAGCTCTTCGGCGAGAAGGTCGTACCCGCGGTCCACAAGATGAAGGCCAAGACGCCCGCCGGGGTCTGACGCCATCCGAACGTCGCTGCGGCGCCGGTACTCTCCGGCGTCGCAGCGACCCCAACCCTCTCACGCATCTCCAGGAGGATCGATGAGCGAAACCGTCATCGACCAGGTGGCCCTCGAGTTCCGCGAGGTGATGGCCCGGGTCTGCACGCCCGTAGCGGTCATCACCGCGTTCGACGACCAGCGACCGCACGGCACCACGGTCAGCGCATTCACGTCGCTGTCGATGGGACCGCCGATGGTCCTGGTGTCCCTCGATCGCGGCTCCGACCTCCTCGCGATCATCCGTCGCACCGGTCGATTCGGCGTCAACGTGCTGGCCCACGACCAGGCCGACGTCGCGATGCGGTTCGCCCGCAAGGGCGCCGACAAGTTCGACGGGATCGTCTGGTCGGAGTCGTCTGCACTCCCCCGCCTCGACGGCACCTCCGGCTGGCTGGCCTGCACGACCGAATCCCTGGTGGACGGCGGCGATCATGTTGTCGCACTGGGCAACATCGCCGCGACCGGCGTCGCCCCCGTAGCACCTCTCACCTACCACGACCGGGTGTTCGGCACCCACCGAGCATTCGAGGTCGCCTCGTGAACACGATCCCCAGCACCCCGACCCCCATCGCGACCGAGGCGTCCACCCAGGCGGTCGCCCGTGCCGTAGCGGCGGTCGCCGCCGGCGGTTTCGTGGTCGTGGTCGACGACGACGTCCTTGAGAACGAAGGCGATCTGATCTGTTCGGCGGCTTCCGTCACCGAGGAACAGATGGCGTTCCTGATCCGGCACACCACCGGCATCATCTGTGCGCCCATGACCGCCGACCGCGCCCGCCGGCTCGAGCTACCGCAGATGGTCGAGGACAACCGGGACGCGCACGGCACCGCCTTCACCGTCACCGTCGACCACCGGGATGCCGGCACCGGGGTCTCGGCACACGACCGCGCGCTCACGGTCCGGGCGCTCGCCTCCGACGACACCCTGGCCGGCGATCTGCGCCGTCCCGGGCACGTCTTCCCGCTGCAGGCGCGCGACGGCGGGGTCCTCACCCGCGCCGGACACACCGAGGCCGCCGTCGATCTGGTGACCATGTCCGGCGCCGGCGAGGTCGGGGTCATCGGCGAGATCATCGCCGACGACGGGACGATGCGACGCGGCGACGACCTGCTCGAGTTCGCCGAACGTCACGGACTGCCCGTGCTGCGCATCGCCGACCTCGTGACCCACCGGACCGCCACCGGTTCGTTCGTCCACCAGATGGCCACCGCGGCGATGCCGACCCTCTTCGGCGACTTCCGCGCGGTCGCCTACCGCTCGGACATCGACGACACCGAACATCTCGCTCTCGTCATGGGCGACGTGGCCGCAGCCGGCGCCACCGCCGAGGGCGCGCTGGTCCGCGTACACAGCGAATGCCTGACCGGCGACATCGTCGGCTCGTTGCGCTGCGACTGCGGTGCACAACTCGAACAAGCTCTGTCGGCCATCGCGGAAGAGGGCTGCGGCGCAGTCGTCTACCTGCGCGGACACGAGGGCCGCGGCATCGGGTTGGGCCACAAGATCCGCGCCTATGCACTCCAGGAACAGGGGCTCGACACCGTCGACGCCAACACCGCTCTCGGACTCCCGGTGGACTCGCGCACCTACGGCACCGGCGCCGCGATCCTGAAGGACCTGGGCATCCGCCGCGTCCGCCTGATCACCAACAACCCGGCGAAGTACGGCGGACTCGGAGGGCACGACCTCGAGATCGTCGGACGCGTCGGACTGCCGACCGTGTCGACCCCGCACAACGTCCGGTATCTGCGCACGAAGAGGGAGCGGATGGGCCACGTGCTGCCCACCGAGGCCGTCACCGAGGCGCCGACCGGGACGACAGGTGCATGATCCGCCTCACCACTCATTGCTACTGTGAGGTTCATCATGAGCAGTCGGTGAGGAGGTCGCGCGGATGACGTCCATGGTGGAGCACGGGGTGGACGCCGGATCGGCACATGCCACCGGCCGCGAACGCGAGGTCATCGCGGCCGTCGCCGAGATCACGACCGAAGCGATCACCGACACGAAGCTGGAAGATCTCCTCAGCCTGGTCGGCCAGAAGCTCTGCGCACTTCTCGGCGTCACCCGGTGCTCGGTGTACCTGCGGCACGCCAACGGCAGCTACCGCGGCGCCGCGGGCTTCTGCCAGGAGGCCGGCGACATCACCGAGGCCGTGAAGAGGCAGGTCTCCGGTTTCGACGGCGACCTCTTCAGCCAGGAGGTCATCAACACGCGCGCGCCCGTCGTCATCGCCGACGCGCTCAACGACCCGCGTCCCCACCGCCGAACGATGACGCACTGGGATGTCCGCGCGATGCTCGGCGTCCCGCTCACCTTCGACGATGCGGTGATCGGCCTGATCTTCGTCGACAGCCGCGGACGCGAACACGAGTTCACGCCCGCGGACATCGAGGTGGCCGAACTGTTCGCCCGCCTGTCCGCCCTGTTCATCAGCCAGGCGATGCTCAACACCCGCCTGCGCGGTCAGGCCGCCGAGATCGCCCGGAACAACGCCACACTGGCCTACCTCGCCGACGTCCATCACCGGCTGACCAGCGCGGTGCTCGAGGGTGCCAACATCCACCGCGTCGTCGAGCTTCTGTCGGAGCTGTCAGCCAAGCCTGTGGTCCTCTACAACAACTCGTTCGACGTGCTCGCCTGGTCCGCGCCGGACGCGCTGAAGCTCACCGCTCCCCCGGTGATGAGCGAGAAGGTGCGGGCCACCGCCTCGGTGCGTCAGGCACTCGCCGAACTGTCGGTGAGCACGCCGTC
Organism: Gordonia sp. YY1; assembly: GCF_009872315.1. Lineage (NCBI taxonomy): Bacteria > Bacillati > Actinomycetota > Actinomycetes > Mycobacteriales > Gordoniaceae > Gordonia > Gordonia sp. YY1. The sequence goes on from NZ_WXYI01000021.1 coordinate 29,278, forward strand.
GGCCATCGTGCCCGCGCAGCTGGCCGTCGGCCTCGGTCGTCGGCATCTCATGTGCCGCATGGTGATCGAGGGCAAGCAGACCGGCTTCCTCGGCATCGTCGAGGTGGGCCGCAGCCTGGAGGCGCTCGACGCCAACATCGCCGAACGCGGCGCCACCGTCCTGGCGCTCCAGATGCTCTCCGAGCGTCGGCAGATCGAGACCGAGGGTCAGGCGCGCGACGATTACCTCTCCGATCTACTGCGCAACAGCCGCGACAAGGAGCACCTGGTCCGACGAGGCCCGCAGTTCGGCATCGACCTGACCAATCCCCATGTGCTCGTTCGCTTCGCCGTCGACGACGCGACCGACAGGCTGACGGCGTCGGCGATTCAGTCCCTGGTCACGCGCACCTTCGCCTCGGTCATGTCCATCTCCCCGCCACCGGCCGTCCGGCTGCCCGGGGCGGTCATCGTGATGGTCCGCCTGGAATCCGACGACCTCGACGAGGTCGGGCACGTCCGCGACCACGTGTCGACGATCCGCGATCGACTCTCCGGCGACCTCTCACTCGGGGCGACCCTGATCTCCGGGATCTGTCGCACCCCGGTCGACTATCCCCACGCTCATCGCGACCTGCGCGAGATGGGCTCGGTGGCAAAGTCTTTCGGTTGGGACGAGCGGGTCATGACGCTAGACGAGCTCGGCTTGTTCCGGGTGATCGTGTCCAGCGGCCACGTCAAGGAGGCCCTGCACTTCGCGCACTCCTTCGTCGCGCCGGTACGACAGCACGACGACGGCACCCTCCTCGCCACCTGGCGCGCCTTCGTGGCCGCCGACGGCAAGGTGCAGGCGACCGCGTCGGCGCTGGACGTCCACGAGAACACCATCCGGTACCGCCTTGGCCGGATCAAGGAGATCGCCCGTCGCGATCCGACGTCGCTGGACTGCCTGCTGTCGGCGAAGATGGCCTTCCAGGTCCTGGATCTCGCAGGTCAGTGAACTGCGTCGATGCCGGTTGGAGATTCCTCCAACAGATCAGCACGACGACGGTTCTCCGCGAGGCGGACACGCCATAGGTTCGTCTCATGGCCCACAGCACGATCCCCGACCGTCCTGCTCCCGCCGACCCCATCCCGGTGGACATCGCAGCGCTGACGGCGTGGATGGACGAGCAGGGCCTCCCCACCGGTGACACCACCGAGCTCCGGCCGCTGCACGGCGGTACCCAGAACATCATGGTGATCGTCAGCCGCGGCGGACGTGAGTACGTCCTGCGGCGCGGGCCCCGGCACCTGCGCCCGCAGTCGAACGCCGCGATCGCCCGCGAGATGACCCTGCTGTCGGCCCTGAGCTCGACGGAGGTCGCGCACCCGCGTTTCGTCGCCGGCACCACCGATCCCGACGTCCTCGGCGCGACCTTCTTCCTGATGGAGCCGGTGCACGGGTTCAACGCCGCCGATGCGCTGCCGGCCCCGTACGCCGCGACAGCCGAAGGACGCGAGGCCATGGGTTACGCCCTCGTCGACGCACTCGCCGGACTGGCGGCGGTCGACCACTCCGTCATCGGCCTCGACGACTTCGGCAAACCGGACGGCTTCCTCGAACGGCAGGTGCCCCGGTGGCTCGCCGAACACGAGCGGTACGCCGCCACACCGGGATATCGGGGCGGAGCATTCCCCGATCTGGATCGGATCGCCGGTTGGCTCGAGGACAACCGTCCCGGCCACTTCCGACCCGGACTGTTGCACGGCGACTACCACGTGGCGAACGTCCTCTACGATCACCGCGCTCCCCGGGTCGCGGCCATCGTCGACTGGGAGATGGCAACCGTCGGCGATCCGCTGCTCGATCTCGGTGTGCTGCTGGCGATCTGGCCCGACGACCCGCTGCAGTCCGATCTCTACGAGAGCGCCCTCGGACGCGCCGGCAACCTGCCGAGCCGGTCCGCGATCGTCGCCCGCTACGCGGAGCGTTCCGACCGGGATCTCGACGCACTGGACTGGTACACCGTTCTCGCGAGCTTCAAACTCGGCATCATCCTCGAGGGCACCTACGCCCGGTCATGTGACGGCAAGGCGCCCCGCGACGTCGGTGAACGGCTGCACCGCTACGCCGACGGTCTGTTCGTCCGCGCACGCGGGATCATCGCCGGCGCCTGACCCGCCGCACATCGCCGGCGCTTCCCCACCCCACCCGTACTCGTCAACGATCCCCCACAGAAACGGAGCACACCACCATGGCCTGGGATTTCTCCACGGAACCCGAATTCCAGAAGAAGCTCGACTGGATGAAGGATTTCGTCCGTACCGAGGTCTTCCCGCTCGAGACCCTCGATCTCGACTGGGATCAACTGCGCAAGGCGATCGCCCCGCTACAGGAAGAGGTCAAGGCGAACGACCTGTGGGCCGCACACCTCGACCCGGAACTCGGTGGACAGGGATACGGCCAGGTGAAGCTGGGCCTGATGCAGGAGATCCTGGGTTCCACACCGTACGGTCCGCTCGTGTTCGGCTGCCAGGCACCGGATTCCGGCAACTGCGAGATCCTCGCCGCGGTCGGCACCGAGGAGCAGAAGAAGCGGTGGCTCGAACCGCTGCTCGCCGGCGAGTACTATTCCTCGTTCGCGCTGACCGAACCCGACAACGCCGGCGCCGATCCCACCAACCTCACCACCACCGCGGTCCGCGACGGGGACGAGTGGGTTCTCAACGGCCACAAGTGGTTCATCAGCAATGCAGCCACCGCCGACTTCATGATCGTCGTCGCCGTCACCGATCCCGACGCCGAACGCCACCGTCGCACATCGCAGTTCATCATCCCGATCGACGCACCGGGTCTCGACGTGGTCCGCGACATCGGTTCGGTCGAGAATCCCCGGCCGCGCCCGCACACCTACGGTTCGCACTGCGAGGTGGTGCTGCGTGACGTCCGGGTCGACGACACGGCGCTGCTCGGCAATCGGGGCGACGGCTTCCTGATCGCCCAGAAACGACTGGGCCCCGGCCGGATTCACCATTGCATGCGCTGGATCGGTCAGGCGAGTCGCGCATTCGACATGATGTGCGAACGCGCCACCTACCGGTACGCCCACGGATCGGTCCTCGCCGACAAGCAGACGGTCCGCAACTTCATCGCCGACTCCGCGGCCGAGATCCAGGCCCTCCGTCTGATGACGCTGCATGCCGCGTGGCGCATCGACGAGGAGGGCACGGCCGCCGCCCGCAAGGACATCGCGCACATCAAGTTCTTCGGCGCCAAGATCCTGCACGACGTCATCGACCGCGCGCTCCAGGTCCACGGCTCACTCGGCTACAGCGCGGACCTGCCGCTGGAGTCCATGTACCGCGCGGCACGCGCCGCGCGTCTCTACGACGGCCCCGACGAGGTGCACCGCGACAGCGTCGCCCGCCAGTACCTCAAGGGATACACACGACCGGCCGACGACCGGCCGACCGAGCACATCCCCACCCGGCGCGAGGCCGCCCGGCATCGCTTCGCCGAATTGCTCGCCGAACAGCCCTGAACGCACCCTGCTCGTCCCCTCCTCCGAACCAGAAAGCGAACACGTATGTCTCTCAACGGAAAAACTGCCATCGTCACCGGCGCCGCACAGGGTATCGGTCAGGCCACGGCCATCCGACTCGCCGCGGACGGCGCCCATGTGGTCGCCGCCGACATCCAGGACTGCGAGGTCACCCTCAAGGAGATCGCCGAGGCCGGCGGCTCCGCGGAGGCGGTCCGCCTCGATGTCCGCGTCGCCGACGACTGGGCGGCCACGGTGGAGCAGATCACCGCCTCACAGGGCTCGATCGACTTCCTGGCCAATGTGGCCGGCGTGGTCAACATGATCAGCGAGGACACCGTCGTCGGCCTCACCGAGGAAGCATGGGACGTCGTCGTCGGCACCGACCTCAAGGGCGTGTGGCTCGGCATGCGAGCGGTCATCCCCGGCATGATCGAGAACGGTGGTGGCCGCATCGTCAACATCTCGTCGATGGCCGCGCTTCGGGGTCTGCCCAACCTGGCGTCGTATTCGGCGGCCAAGGGCGGCGTCGTGGGCCTCACCAAGCAGGCCGCCTACGAGTACGGCCCGCACAACATCCTGATCAACGCCATCGCACCGGGCACCATCGACACCCCGATCCTGGCCGACATCACCGAGGAGATGCGGCAGGCGAATGCCAACGCGCACATCGTGCGTCGGCTGGGCCGCCCGTCGGAGATCGCCTCGATGGTCGCCTATCTCATGCGTGAGGGCGACTTCCTGACCGGCGAGATCTACCCGGTCGACGGCGGCTGGTCGGCCAAGGGCAACTTCTGAGAGGAGATCTCAGTCGCGCAGCTCGATGCCATGAGCGGCCACGGCGTCGAGCAGCGCCGTCGGGCGATCGGCCGGCGGCACATCGTGCACGAGCGCGAAGGAACACCCCAGCGCACGCGCACCGCCGTCGGCCTTCTCGCTGTCCCCGACCATGAGCACGTCGCCGGCCGGCACGCCGATCGGGTCGAGGGCGGCGCGGAAGAGGCGCGGTTCGGGTTTGATCGCGCCGACCTCATAGGAGAGCGCGTAGGCGTCCACGAGGTGGTCGATGCCGTGCAGGGCAAGGACTTTGCGCAGATCGAAGGCGATGTTGCTGACGATGCCGATCGGCACCCCGGTGTCCGCGAGACGCGTCAGCACCTCGACGGTGTCGGCGAACGGCACCCACGATTCCGGGTCGAGGACCCGGTCGTAGAGCGAGTTGGCGTGACCGGCGTTGCTCATCCCGACCGTGCGCAGCAGGGCGAGGTACCCGACCCGGTGCAATTCCGGATCGAGATCCCTTCGCTCCCAAGCGGTCCGGTCGTCGCCCTCGATACCCTCGGGCAGTCCGACCGGCGCGACCATGCGGCGGATGATGTCCGCCTGCCGCTCCGGGACGAACGCCTCGCCCGCATCGTCGAGGAGATCGACGAACCAGTCGTCGCGCGCCTCGAAGCGGAACAGGGTGCCGGAGAAGTCGAACAGGACCGCCCGCGGAGTGCTGGCCCTGTCCACGAGATCGGGGGTCATGCGCCGGCGGCGGCGACGACATCGGCGAGGCGACGGGCGACCGTGCCCGCCTGCTCCGCGGTGCCGGCTTCCACCATCACCCGGACGAGCTGTTCGGTTCCGGAGGGACGCAACAGAACTCGTCCCGATTCGCCCAGTTCGGCCTCGGCGTCGACGACGGCCTGCTTGACCGACTGCGACTCCGCGACTGCGTGTTTGTCGGCGACGCGGACGTTGATGAGCTCCTGCGGCAGCACCGTCACGATGCCGGACAGGTCGGCCAGTCGCGACGAGGTGGCCGCCATGCGGGCCATGATCATCAGGCCGGTGAGGATGCCGTCGCCGGTGGTTCCCGATCCCGGGACCACGATGTGGCCGGACTGCTCACCGCCGAGGGAGTACCCGCCGCGACGCAGCTCCTCCACCACGTAGCGGTCGCCGACGGCCGTGGTACGCACCGTGATTCCCGCCTCGCGCATCGCGATGTGCAGGCCGAGGTTGCTCATGACGGTGGCGACGAGGACGTTCTCGTGCAGACGGTTCTTGTCGGCGAGCGATGTCGCCAGGATCGCCATGATGGCGTCGCCGTCGACGATCTGACCGGTGGAATCCACTGCGAGGCAACGATCGGCGTCGCCGTCGTGGGCGAGACCGAGATCGGCGCCGTGCTCGAGGACGGCGGCCTGCAGCTTGTCCATGTGGGTGGAACCGCAGTCGGCGTTGATGTTCAGGCCGTCGGGATCGGCGTGGATCGTGATGACCTTGGCACCGGCGTCGGCATAGGCCAGCGGCGCGAGTTGCGACGCGGCGCCGTGTGCGCAGTCGACCACGACCGTCAGACCGTCCAGACGCTCGTCGACGGCCTGGGCCAGGTGCCGCCGGTAGCGGTCTCCCGCGTCCGGTGCGTCGAGAACACGACCGACCGCCGCACCGATGGGCCGGACGAAGTCGTCGTCCATCGCCGCTTCGATACGGTCCTCGACCTCGTCGTCGAGCTTGTGCCCGCCGGCGGAGAAGAACTTGATCCCGTTGTCGGGCATGGGGTTGTGCGACGCGGAGATCATCACGCCGAAGTCGGCGTGGTAGTCCGCGGTCAGGAAGGCGACCGCCGGGGTGGGCACGGTGCCGACGCGGATGGCGTCGACGCCGGTCGCGGCGAGTCCCGCGCACACGGCGGCTTCCAGCATCTCGCCGGAGGCTCGTGGGTCGCGACCGACCACCGCACGCGGGCGGCGCGAGTGATCGTCGGACAGGTCTTCGAAAACGACCGCGGCGGCCGAGGCCAGGCGCAACGCGAGCTCGGGAGTGAGCTCGGCGTTGGCCAGGCCTCGGACGCCGTCGGTACCGAAAAGGCGTGCCAAGATCAGCGCTTGGAGTACTGCGACGCCTTGCGGGCCTTCTTGAGGCCGTACTTCTTGCGCTCGACCGCACGCGGGTCACGGGTGAGGAAGCCGGCCTTCTTCAGGGCGGGGCGATCATCCGGGGTGACCTCGATGAGGGCACGAGCGATGGCGAGACGCAGCGCACCGGCCTGGCCCGAGGGGCCGCCGCCGACGAGCTTGGCGTAGATGTCGAACGACTCGGTGCGCTCGACGGTGACCAGCGGAGCCTTGATGAGCTGCTGGTGCACCTTGTTGGGGAAGTACTCCTCCAGCGAACGGCCGTTGAGCTTGAACTCACCGGTGCCCGGCAGCAGGCGAACGCGGACGACGGCTTCCTTGCGGCGGCCGACGGTCTGGATCGGACGGTCGATCACTACCGGCTCGCGAACCTCTTCGACAGCGGCAGCGGTGTCGTAATCGTCGGCAGCGGCCTCGACGGCCTCCACGGCCTCAACGACCTCGACAGCTTCTTCGACGGCCTCGACGGCCTCGTTGATGTTCTCGTTGGTCACTGGGCCACCTGCTTGATCTCGAAGGGAACGGGGCGCTGAGCCGCGTGCGGATGGTTCGGGCCTGCGTAGACCTTCAGCTTCGAGGCCATCGCACGGCCGAGCTTGTTCGAGGGCAGCATGCCCTTGATGGCCTTCTCGATGACGCGCTCGGGGAAGGTCTCGAGCAGCTCGGCGGTGGTGCGGGACTTCAGGCCACCGGGATGCCCCGAGTGGGTGTAGTTCAGCTTGCGCTCGGCCTTGTTGCTGGTCAGCGCGACCTTCTCCGCGTTGATGATGACGACGAAGTCGCCACCGTCCATGTGCGGGGCGTAGGTCGGCTTGTGCTTGCCGCGGAGCAGGTTCGCGCTCTGCACGGCCAGCCGGCCGAGCACCACGTCGGTGGCGTCGATGACGTGCCACGTACGCGTGATGTCACCGGCCTTCGGGGTGTAGGTAGGCACAGTTGGTCCTCAACTCTTGTCTTGTGGGTGCTGGTCGGATGTACGGCGGAGGTTCTTCCCGGCGACCAGTGGGGACCCGGGCCTCTTCTGCCTGTGCACGCGTGTATGCGACAGGCGCCGAGCACCAGCGATCCAGGTTACGCGACCGTGCAGGTCAGGGTCAAAACGCCGAGCCGACCCGTCACGCTCGTCCCCTACTGCCCCACCCGTACCGATCTGACGGCCTCCGCGCATTCGCGGTCCACAGATTCGGCGGCCGTCCCGGCCTGACACCCGATCGACACCTGCAGACCGTCGTCGACGATGACATACCAGCGGATGGCGCTGCCCGACGCCGGCGCCTCCCGGTAGCTGATGACGTCGCGTCCGGCGTAGCGGGTGTCCGCGGAGAACTCGGTGACGACGTCGTCGCCCCGCTGGTCGATGCGATTACGCAGACTCGTGGCGACGGACTGCCGGGTCGACCCGTCGCGCAGCTCGGTCAGGACCGCGATGATCCGCCGGCCGTCGTCGGCGGAGACGAACACGGCGCGGGTCGTGGTCGGGTCGTCGGTGGTGTCGCCGCTCGGGGTGTCCTGCCCGGACTCCCGCCAGTTCCCGGGAACCGACAGCGTGGCGCGGCCGACCGCGACCTCGGCAGCAGCGGGCGCGGGGTCGTCCCGCTGCCACCACCCGACCCCGAAGGCGACGGCGACGACCACCACCGCCGCGGCCGCAGCACCGGCCAGCACACGACGGCTGCGTCGCCTCGACGCGTCCGGCGCCGGCATCGCGGGCCCGTCGGCCACCGGCACGGCGTCGTCGGCGACACCACCGGTCCGGCGGCCCAGACGGACGAGAAGGTCGCGGTCCACCGGCACGACACGGCCCGCGATCGCGTGCGCGGCGACCAGCTCTGTCGCCGCCGCCACCTCCCGCGGATCGTCACCGTCGACGAAGACGGCTTCGACCGCGTCGTCGATGATCGAGAGCCCCTCGGCCTCCCGGTCCCCCGGCTCGATCACCCCACTGCGCTCGATGTCCCAGCCCTGGGGGTGTCGCCGCACGATCTGCACATCCCACGCAGCCGGGCGTGGACGGGCGGGATCGTGGGGCGGTTCCGGGAGGTGCGTGGTCTCCACGACGGCACAGCGCCGCACGGTGATGTCGGCGTGGCTGCGCGCGATGAGGACCGCACGCGGGAGAAGCGTCAGTGGCGCCTGGCCCGCCCTCCGCCCTCCGGCATCGGCCAGCGACGACGCGCGCCGGTGTCCCCAGGTACTCGGATGCCCGACGATCAGCGGCCGGCCCGGATCCGAGGCGTGGACACCCATCTCGTCGAACGCCTGCTGCCACGCCTGCCGCAGGTGCCGGCGCCGGCCGTCGAGCACGACCGTCATCTCGTCGACCGCGAGGAGCAGCGGGCGCAGATCGCGGTCAGGGCACCTGAGCCCGGTGACCGGATCCCAGATCCGTGGCTGCCCGAACGCGAGGTCGACGACCGTCGGACGGCGTCGGCTCACCCCGCTCCTGCCCGTACCCGTGTCGTCCAAGGCAGATCCGTCGCTAGTCGTCGGCCGGTAGGTGGGCGACCTGGATCATCTCCTGCGGACGCACCCGCGAGACGAGTTCACCGCGTCCGGGCACCAGCCGCTGCATGCGGCTGCGTCCGGTGATGAAACCTTCGTCGCGGTCGCCGCTCATCAGCAGGATGTCGGACGACAGGTCCTTCAGCCGCGCGATCACGGGATCGAACATCGCCCGGCCGAGGCCGCCGGATCGACGCGCCAGGACGATGTGGAAACCGATGTCCCGGGCGTGCGATGCGTACTCGATGACCGGCAGCAACGGATTGCCCGACGACGTTGCCACCATGTCGTAGTCGTCCACCACGAGGTACACCTCCGGCTTGCCGACCAACCACGAACGCTCCCGCAGCTGCTGAACGGTCACATCGTTCGGGGGCATGCAGTCCTTGAGATATGCCGCCAGCTGGTTCATCAGCGTCATGGCATTGTCGTGCGAGCTGGCATATCCGGCGAGGTGATCGCCGTCGACCACACCGAGCATCGTGCGGCGGTAGTCGATGAACGCGATCTTCACCTGCTCCGGGGTGCCGCCGGCGACGAGGCCGCGAACGATCGCGCGCAGCACGTTCGTCTTTCCGTGCTCGACGTCGGCGAACACCATGAAGTGAGGCTGCGCGTCGAAGTCGAGCACCACCGGGGCCAGCTCCAGTTCGCCGACGCCGATCGCGACCTGGTTCAGCGACAACGTGACCCCGGCCGCGGCCAGCCCGTTCTGAACGGCCGACATCGCGATCTCGGTGCTCAGCTTGCGGACCGGCAGCGCCGAACGGCCCGGGTACGCGGCGGCGAGTTTCTCCGCCGAGGCCGCAACACCGGCGGGCAGCGACTCGGCGCTGCTGACCGGGTCGAGGCGCGGCAGGGCGATGAGCATGTGGAGCTCCTCCGCGGTGAGACCCCGACCGGGACGGTTCTGCGGGACGCCCGCAGCGGCGCGGCGACTCATCTCGGAGTCCGACGGGTCGCCGAGGCGCAGTTCGATGCGCGTACCCAGGAGGTCTCGGACCGCCGGGCGGATCTCGGCCCACCGCGAGGCGCTGACGATCACGTGCACGCCGAAAGACAACCCCTGAGAGACAATCGTGGTGATCTGCTCCTCGAGCGACTCGAGTTCGGAACGCAGCACGCTGATGCCGTCGAGCACGAGGAAGACGTCGCCGAACCGGTCGGTGGCCAACGGATCGTCGGGCGCGAGGGTCCCGGAGGCGAACCAGGCCGCACGGCGGGCCCGGTAATCACGCATCGACTCGACGCCGAGACGGCCGAACAACAGCTCCCGTGCCCGGACTACCGCCCCGACCTCGGCGACGGTGCGGCGGACGGCATCCATGTCGCCGCGGGACGCCACCGAACCAACATGTGGGAGACCGGCGAGGCCGGCGAGACTGCCGCCGCCGAAGTCCAGGCAGTAGAACTGCACCTGTTCCGGCGTGTGCGTGGCCGCCGCGGCCATGATGATCGTGCGCAGCGTCGTCGATTTACCCGACTGCGGGCCACCGACCACGGCCACGTTGCCGGCCGCGCCCGCCAGGTCGATGACGAGGGGGTCGCGGCGCTGGTCGTAGGGGCGATCGACCAGACCGATGGGCAAGGCCAGGTTGCCGGGGACCGTCGGCTTGATCCAGTCGCGTGCTCCCACCAGGTGTTCCACGGTCGGCGAATCGTCGAGCGGGTCCAGCCAGACCCGGTGAGCCGGCGGGCCGGAGCCCTCCATGCGACCGATGATGGTCTGCATCAGCGTCGGCACCGACACCGAGGTCGGCTCGAAGTCGGCGGGCGCGGCGTCGAGGGAAGGCGGCTCCTCGTCGAGCAGGCTCGCCGCCTGATCGAGCAGCGACCGCGGGGAACCCTCGTCCAGCGGGACCGGCAGCGCGGTGAAGACCTTGAGGTTCCCGAGTCGCGGTATCCCCGACGTCATGGTGTCCGAGGTGTCTGAGGCCACGGCCGGCGAATAGTACGGACCCGAGACATACGAGGTGTTGAACCGGACCGGGTCGTCCGAGTCGCATTTCAGGTAGGCCGAACCGGGCACGCTAGGTAGGTGGTAGGCGTCGGGGACACCGAGTACCGACCGGGATTCGTTGGCGGAGAAGGTTTTCAGGCCGATTCGATACGACAGGTGGGAGTCGAGCCCACGGAGCTTGCCCTCCTCGAGACGTTGCGAGGCCAGCAGCAGGTGGATGTGCAACGAGCGGCCCAGGCGACCGATCGCGACGAAGAGTTCGGCGAAATCCGGTTTCTGCGAGAGCAGTTCGGAGAACTCGTCGACGACGATGAACAGGGCGGGCAGCGGTTCGAGGCGCACACCCGAGGCGCGGGCACGTTCGTAGTCGGCGACGTTGGCGTAGTTGCCCGCCGCACGCAGGACCTCCTGGCGGCGATTCATCTCGCCCGACAACGCATCCTTCATGCGGTCGACCATCGACAGTTCCTGCTCGAGGTTGGTGATGATCGCCGCGACATGCGGTGTGGACTCGAGCCCGAGGAAGGTCGCGCCGCCCTTGAAGTCGACGAGGACCAGGTTCAGCTCGGTCGGCGAATGCGTGGCCAGCATGGCGAGGACGAGGGTCCGCAGGAACTCCGACTTGCCGGAACCCGTCGCACCGATACAGAGGCCATGGGGTCCCATGCCACCGTGGGCGCTCTCCTTGATGTCGAGTTCGACCGGCGCGCCGCTCGGGGTGTATCCGATCGGCACCCGCAGACGTTCACGACCGGTGCGTCCGCGCCAGGCCGTGGCCGGGTCGAAACGGGCGGCGTCGTCGATGCCGAGGAGGGCGGGCAGGCCCGGATCGGTCGAGGTGGCCTCCGATTCCAGGTTCGCCAGGGTGGCCGCCGTCGCCAGCCGGTACCGGGCCATGCGGCGTGCGATCGCCTCCGCCTCGGCGATCGTCAGCGAGTCCATGTCCGCGAATTCCTCGACGCCCGCGACGCTCCGGGCCGAGACCTTCCCCCCGCGCACCACGAGTTGCAGGCCGCGCCGGGCCGCGAGACCGTCCGGCGGTGCCGTCAGGTCGAGGACGGTCACGCCCTCCATGCCCGCGGAGCTGAGGATGCGCTCGTCGCCGGCGACGTAACCGTCGTCGATGACGACCACCAGGTGGGCGCGGTTCCCGTTCGGCGGCGCCGACCTGCTGAACCGACCACGCTCCAGCAGGTCGGCGGCCAGCGCGTTCTCGAGATCGGCGAGCGTCGGATAGATCATCCGCATCGGCCCGATACCGTCGCGCAGCGTCGGATGCCCTACGTGCGGAAGCCATTTCGCCCAGTCCCAGGCTTCGCCGGCGGGGTCGCCGGTGACGATGCCGATGTGGAGGTGGTCGGGGCCGTGGAAGGCGCAGAGTTCGACGATCATCGAACGGACCAGTTCGCGGGTCTCCTGCCGGGCACCCTCGATGTTGATCGCCGGGAAGCCGCGGAGCGAGATCGACCGGGGCAGGCTGTACACCGCGGAATGGGTCCGCACGAAGCGACGCAGGGCCACCATCGACACCGGCTCGATGTCCTCGAGCGGGCCGGTCTCCGGCGGCATCAGCCGCGTCGCGAGGCGTTGGACGCCGACTCCCACACGCACATGGGCGAAGTCGTTGTCGGCGGGGCGTCGCTCCCACATCCGCCGGCTGCCGACGACGTCGAGCAGCGCGTGCGGATCGGGATGACTCCAGGTGCGGGCGGCGCGCTGGTTCTCCACGGTGTCGAAGACCTGGGCGCGCAACTGGCCGAGGTAGCGGAAGTAGTCCTTGCGCTCCTCGTTGAGTTCCGCGGCGCGCTTGCCGCCGCCGCGCCCACCGGCGGCGAACATGCCGAACATCGACATGAGCATCATCAGCGGGAACATCATGAACAGCGGATTGGTCAGGATGTTGCGGCCACCGGTGACCATCATCAGCGCGATCATGCCGACGACGGCGACGATCATCACCACCGGCAGCAGCTTCATGAGCAGGTTGCCGGGCACCACGCGCGGGACGTCCGGCGGCGCCTGGATGTTGACCTCGCCGCCCGGCATTCGAGGCGGCGTGATGCGTGGCCGACGCACGAATCCCTCAGTGGTCGTGACCACTCGATCCCCCCTGACACCTCGAGCTGTGTATCCCCGGGCGGGCGAACCCGCTGAAGTTGGCTATGTTAGCTGCTGAAACCTGGGGGAGGATTGACCTGTAAGTCACCTGTGGACGGATTCGCGCCGGGACACCCGACGACCGCCGCGGACGGCAGTGGCGGTGACCGTCGACGCGCGGACACCGCAATCGAGCCGCAGCTCGTACGTGTTTCGGTGCTGGGCGGCAACACCCAACTCGACGTCGGACTGCCCGCGGGCATCCCGATCGCCGGACTCATCGGTGACCTCGTCGCACAGATCGAGTCGCGCAACCCCAACCGTCACGACCCGGACGACCCCGACTCGGATTCCCGCGGCCGCGGCCGCCCGCACGACCGGCAGAACCGCTGGACCCTGGCCCTGGTCGGTCAGGAACCGCTGGCCCTGCACCGCTCGCTGTCGGAGTCGGGAATCCGCGACGGCGACCTTCTCCTGCTGACCTCCACCCGGACGGGTGAGTCGCCGATCCTGTTCGACGACGTGGTCGATGCCGTTGCGCGACTGAACGAATCCCAGTTCATGAGCTGGACCGCGACCTCGGCGAGGTATGTGGGTCATGCACTGGCCCTGGTCGCGGCGGTCGCCGCGGCGGCGGGGCTCGCCGCGAGTCGACTCGACAGCGGCGCACTGTGGCCCGCGGGAGGATCCGGGCTGGCGGTGATCGGACTGATCACCGCGGCCACGATCGTCGCGCGCTACTACCGGGATCAGCTCAGCTCGACGATCCTCTCGGTCTGCGCGGCGCCGATGGCATTCGTGACCGGCATGATCCTCACGCCCGGTTCCTTCGGTGCCGCGCATCTGACCCTCGGATTCGCGCTGACCCTGGCCACGGCGGTCATCACCTACCGGATGACCGCGGTCGGTGCGACCGCCCACAGTGCGGTGACCAGCGCCGCACTCGTCGGCGTCCTGGGATGTGGTGCCCGAATGCTCATCGACGCCGACGTCGCGGAGGTCGCGGCCGTCGTCGCGGCGGTGGGTCTGCTGCTGATCGGACTCTCCCCACGACTGACGATCCTGCTCGCCAAACTGCCGTTGCCGCCGGTCCCCACCGCGGGCGCGGCCATCGACGTCAAGGACATCGAACCGCAGCCGTCGATCGAGGGAATCGGCGCGATCGGGGCCACGGCACTGCCGAAGGCCGATGCGCTGGAACGTCGCTCATACATCGCCAACGCGTACCTGACCGGCATCATCGGCGGCCTCACCGGCATCGTCGCGATCTCGGCGGTGCTCACCGCCGCTCCCCTCGCCGGCTTCGAATGGAAGAACGCGGCCTACGCAGCGATCATCGGCGTGGTCCTGTGCCTGCGCGGACGGTCCCACAGCGACCTCTTCCAGGCGGCGATCCTCATCATCGGCGGCTCGCTCGTGGTGCTCACCCTGCTGGTCGGTCTGGCGTTCGGGGACGGCCGGTGGCCGATCGTGTCCTTCGCCCTGGGCAGCGTCGTCCTGATCGCCGCGCTCGTCTTCGGAGTCGTTGCGCCTCATCAGGATTTCTCCCCGGTGATGCGCCGGTGGGCGGAGATCGGCGAGTACATCCTCGTCGCGCTCATCGTCCCGCTGCTGCTGTGGTTGCTCGACCTGTACCGGATCGTCCGGGAGATCTGATGTCCCGGGCACGCACCCGGATCGCGGCGCCTCTCGCGCTGGCGCTGACCGCGACCCTGCTCGGGTTGACCTCCTCCCCCGCCGCCGCAGTCACGCCGCCGCGGGTCGACGCATCGGCACTGATCCGTTCGGCACCTGTCGCACCGCCGGAACCGACCGAGCAGAGCCATCTGTGCAACACCGCGACCCTCACCCGCAACACCGCGAATCCGACTGCCGCCCAATCGATGATGAATCTCGAGGAGGCCTGGCGCTTCAGCCGTGGCGCCGGACAGCGGGTGGCCGTCATCGACACCGGCGTGACACCGCACCCGCGACTCGGGCGCGTCACCGCGGGCGGCGACTACGTCTCGAACGGCACCGGACTCGAGGACTGCGACGCCCACGGCACCCTGGTCGCGGGCATCATCGCCGCCCGGCCGAGCACCTCGGACGCCTTCGCCGGGGTCGCGCCCGCAGCTTCGATCATCGGCATCCGCCAGTCCAGCAGCGCCTTCAAGGCCAAGAACGATCGCCGCGCCGACGACGGCGCACCGGCGGTCGGCTCGGGCTACGGTTCGGTCCGTACTCTCGCCCACGCCATCGTCCGCGCCGTCGATCTGCGCGCCACCGTCATCAACATCTCCGAGGTCGCGTGCGCGTCGGCGGCCGACAAGGTCGACGACCGCGCACTCGGGGCGGCGATCCGATACGCCTACGACCGCGACGTCGTGGTGGTGGCGGCGGCCGGCAACATCACCCGGGACGGCGCCTGCCAGAGCCAGAATCCGACGCCTCTCGCCGGCGACCCGGACGACTGGAGTGCGGTGACGACGATCGCGAGTCCCGCGTGGTACTCGCCGTACGTCCTCACCGTCGGCTCGATCGACGCCGCGACCGGCACACCGAGCGATTTCAGCCTCCACGGCCCGTGGGTGGGTGTGGCGGCACCGGGCACCGACATCGTGAGTCTCGACAGCGCGAAGGGTTCGGGCCGTCTGGTGTCGGCGCAACGGAGCGAGAACGGGCCGCTGCCGCTGATCGGGACGAGCTTCGCCGCACCCTACGTCGCCGGTACCGCAGCTCTGGTCCGGGCACGGTTCCCCGACCTGAGCGCACGGGAGGTCATGGATCGGATCGTGGCGACCGCCCACGCCCCGGGAACCGGACACGACCAGCGGATCGGTCACGGGGTCGTCGACCCGGTCTCCGCCCTGACCGCGGAACTACCCGCCGATCAGCGGGCCGGGCCGCAGTCGGCCCCGATCGCCGCACCGGCACCCCCGACGCCGCCGGACCACACCGCACGCAACGTCGCCGTCGCGGGGGCGGGTGTCAGCGCCGCGCTCATCGCGACCGTGCTGGCGATCGCGCTGCCCCACCGTCGGGTGCGCAAGCTCGACCCCGACGAGTTCTGATCAGACAGATTCTGATCAGCTGGTGGTACGCGCGGGCCGCAACTCGCGCGGCAGCGCGAAGGTCAGTGTCTCGTTGGCGGTGTTGACGGTGTCCACCGTGTCGTAGCCGCGTTCGGCGAGGAAGTCGAGCACGCCGCGGACGAGGACCTCGGGCACCGACGCACCGGAGGTGACGCCCACCGTGCTCACGCCCTCGAGCCAGACATCGTCGATCTCGCGCGCGTAGTCGACCAGGTGGCCGGCCCTGGCGCCGGCCTGTAGGGCCACCTCGACCAGGCGAACCGAGTTCGACGAGTTCTTGGAACCGACGACGATGACGAGATCGCAGTCGGGGGCCATCGCCTTGACGGCGACCTGCCGGTTCTGGGTGGCGTAACAGATGTCGTCGCTGGGCGGATCGTTGAGCAGCGGGAACTTCTCGCGCAGGCGCCTCACCGTCTCCATGGTCTCGTCGACCGAGAGCGTGGTCTGCGACAGCCAGACCAGCTTCGACTCGTCACGCACGGTCACCGAGTCCACACTGTCCGGGCCGTCCACCAGCTGGATGTGCTCGGGCGCCTCACCGGCCGTCCCCTCGACCTCCTCGTGGCCCTCGTGGCCGATCAGGAGGATGTCGTAGTCGTCGCGGGCGAACCGCTTGGCCTCCTGGTGCACCTTCGTCACCAGCGGACAGGTCGCGTCGATGGTCTTCAGGTTGCGTTCCGCGGCGGTCGCATGGACCTGCGGTGAGACACCGTGTGCGGAGAACACGACGATCGCCCCCTCCGGCACCTCGTCGGTCTCCCCCACGAAGATCGCCCCGCGATCCGCCAGGGTCTCGACCACGTGGCGGTTGTGCACGATCTCCTTGCGGACATAGACGGGAGCGCCGTGCTTGTCGAGAGCACGCTCGACCGTCTCCACCGCGCGGTCGACACCCGCGCAGTAGCCGCGAGGTTCGGCGAGCAGGACACGCTTCGTGACAGACATGCTTCCAGGGTACGGGTTACAGACGGGTGCCCGTGATGGCAGAGTGTTGGCATGCATCGCGCACCCTACCCGGCCCGTATCGCCGCAGGTCTGATCGTCACCGCCCTCGAGGAGACGCGCAAGCTTCCCGCGCTGTTCGTCACCCTCCCGATGACCGCGGTCAGCCAGACCCTGCAGGCAGGTATGCGGGCCCAGCAGAACATCGCCGAACTCGCCATCAAGGGCGACGCCGTCCTGGAGATGATCTTCGACAAGCCCAGCGAGCAGCCCGAGTGGGCCCGCTTCGACGAGGATGACGTCGAGACCCCGGCCCCCGACGCCGACGCCCACGCCGGCGACGTACCGATCGAGACGCCCGCGAAGCCCGCCAGGCCGTCCACGAAGGCCACCACCATCGACGACGAGATCGAGGCCGCCGCCGACGGCAACGACCCGGGCGACCAGCCCGCCGATGCCACGGATACCACCGCCGCACCGCCGCGTGCCGATGCCGGCCGTTTCGCGCTGTACAGCTCCGCGCCCGAAGACGTCCTGGACGCCGCGGAGACGCCGGCGACCCCGGCCCCGGCGTCGAAGAACGGCTCGACGCCCGAGATCGTCGAACTCATCGACTACGACACGCTGACCCTGGCACAGTTGCGGGCACGTCTTCGGGCGGTCGGCACCGACGACCTCACCAGCCTCGTCGACTACGAGAAGTCGAACCGCGGTCGCGCACCGTTCGTCACGATGCTCGAGAACCGGATCGCCTCGCAGAACAAGCGCTCCACCGAGGCGTGAGCGGGACCTCGCCGAATTCGGCCGAGAATCCGTGGCCGGTACGGACGGTCAACACGAAGATCGCCGACTGGATACACCGATTGGGCCAGATCTGGGTGGAGGGTCAGGTCACCCAGATCAGCCGGCGCCCCGGCACCCGCACGGCCTTCCTCACCCTGCGGGACCCGGCCGCCGACATCTCCATATCGGTGACGTGCAGCCCGGATCTGTTGACGCGCACCGAGGTTCCGCTGACCGACGGCAGCCACGTGGTCGTCCTCGGCCGCCCGAGTTATTACACGGGCCGCGGCACGGTGTCGTTGCGGATCAGCGACATCCGTCCGGTCGGGGTCGGCGAACTGCTGCTGCGGATCGAACGCCTCCGTCAGCTGCTGGCCGCCGAGGGGTTGTTCGACAGCCGGCTCAAACGTCCGCTGCCGTTCCTGCCCCGCGCCATCGGGCTGATCAGCGGGCGGGCCAGTGCCGCCCAGCACGACGTGGTCAGCGTCGCCACCAGCCGGTGGTCGGCCGTGCGCCTGGACATCCGTGAGGCACCCGTGCAGGGCCCGACGGCGGTGGCACGGATCCTGACCCACCTCGCCGACCTCGACGCCCACCCCGACGTCGAGGTGATCATCATCGCCCGCGGCGGCGGCAGCGTCGAGGATCTGCTGCCGTTCTCCGACGAGGCGCTGTTGCGGGCGGTCTCGCGGTGTCGGACGCCGGTGGTCAGCGCGATCGGGCACGAGCCCGACAATCCGCTGCTCGACCTCGTCGCCGACCTGCGTGCGGCCACCCCGACCGACGCCGCCAAGCGAGTGGTGCCCGACGTCGAGGCCGAACTCGCCGGGATCGACGACCTGCGCCGGCGTAGCGCTCAGGCGTTGCGCAACTGGGTGCGCCGCGAGACCGGGGTGATCGACGGACTGCGGCGACGTCCGGTCCTCGCCCGGCCGGGCGTGATCGTCGACCAGGAGTCCGCGAACGTGGCCGAGCTGGTGCGTGCCCTGCGGCGCGACGTCCTACGCCACGTCGACACCGAGGACCGGCGCCACGAGCACCTCGCGGCCCGGCTCTCGACCCTGGGCCCGGCCCAGACCCTCGCGCGTGGCTACGCGGTCGTGCAACGAACCGACACCGACGTGACCCACGTCGTCAGCACTCTCGACGATCTGCCGGCGGGCGCCGAACTACGCATCCGCGTCGCCGACGGCGCGGCGAGGGCCACCGTCACCGCCACCGAGGCACCCACATCCACGTCCACGGACGACGAAGGAGATTCGTGAGCACCGACGAGGAGTACACACCGGTCACCGAACTCGGATACGAGGAGGCGCGCGACGAACTCGCCGACATCGTCAGCACACTCGAGCACGGTGGCCTCGATCTCGACACCTCACTGGCCCTGTGGGAACGGGGCGAGGCGCTCGCGACTCGCTGCGAAGAACATCTCCGCGGCGCGCGTGAACGCATCGAAACCGTGATCGCACAGAAGAATTCGGCCGACGACGACGATGAGTGACCTCAGTCGAAGTCGACGAGGACCCGCTGGTCGACCGCGGACACCCGCGACCGCTCGGCGGCTCGAACCGGACCATCGGTGAGCACCAGCGGTTCCCGGCGGCCGGCCGGTGGGTCGACTCGCACGCACGGCACGCTGATGACCTGACCGCCGGTCGCCGCAACGGCCGCGCCGGCCCCGTACACGGGAACCACGATCACCAGCAGTGCGACGAGCACCGCGACGAGGACGAGTCGTCCCCACATGATGTTCAGCCAGGCGTCGGCCTGTGCGGACAACGACGTCGCCGGTGTCCACCTGTACCTGTGCCAGAATTCCCCGGACATGAGCGCCTCCTGGAGCAGACGCTATGAACGGAGGCACTCGTCATCGCGAGTAGTCGGCTACTCGAATCGTCTCCACTCAGGCATCGAGCGGTGGCTGCGTCGCCACCGACGACGCGATCGTCTCGATGTCGGAGTCCGGTCCCCGGGAGAGCACGCCGATCCGGACATCGCCGAAGTCGGCGATCCAGAACTTCTTGCCCTCGGAGGTCTCGTAGGTCACCCACTGCCGGCCACCCGCTTCGCGGGTACCGGTGCCGGTGGTGTCCGCGTACTCGTCACCGCTCCCGCCGAGGTACGGCACCAGCAGGTCCTCCGAGGCGTCGGTCTGACTCAGCTGCACATAGGCCTTGCTCGCACTGAGCCAGCCGACGGTGCTGACCCGATGTCCCTCGATCGCATCCGACGAGCCGGAGTTGGGCTTCCATCCTTCGGGTGTGGGCGGCCGGCGGATCGGGAACGGCATCTGCCGGGCGTCGGCGTCCAGTGCGGTGACCACGTCGAACGCGGGCACCTTGCTGTCTGCGGGGTCCTGATTCAAGCCGACCGAGCAATTCCCCGACGCGATCGCCACCAATGCACACAGCGCGATCAGCGGCACCAACGACCAGAACATGTCCTTGCCGTTGATGAGAATGCGCGGTTTGTCTGCCATGTCGCCGAGTATCCCACTACCAGGGTCAGTCACCGAACGGCCGGTGTGACATGCAAGGATGGTCCCTGAGATCACCGCCACACCCACGGATCCCAGGGGCTGCGACCCACTGAGATCGGGGCCACACATGAGGAGCCGAAGCCCATGACAGCCAGCAACCACCAGGCACCCGATCGCAACCTCGCGATGGAATTGGTCCGTGTGACGGAGTCGGCTGCACTCGCGGCCGGCCGCTGGGTGGGTCGCGGTGACAAGAACGGCGGCGACGGCGCGGCGGTGGACGCGATGCGCCAGCTCCTCTCGACGGTCTCCATGCGCGGCGTCGTCGTGATCGGCGAGGGCGAGAAGGACGAGGCGCCGATGCTGTACAACGGCGAAGAGGTCGGCAACGGCGAGGGCCCCGACTGCGATGTCGCGGTCGATCCCATCGACGGCACCACCCTGATGGCCGAGGGCCGCCCCAACTCGATCTCGGTGATCGCGGTCAGCGAACGCGGCACCATGTACGACCCGTCGGCCGTGTTCTACATGGACAAGATCGCCGTGGGTCCGGACGCCAAGGGCGCCATCAACATCAACGAGTCGGTCGAGTGGAACATCAACTCGGTCGCCAAGGCCAAGGGCATCGACGTCGCCGACCTCACCGTCATCGTCCTCGACCGGCCCCGCCACGCCGATCTCATCGGCGAGATCCGCCAGGCCGGCGCCAAGATCCGCCTCATCTCCGACGGTGACGTCGCCGGCGCCGTGGCGGCCGCCGACGACTACTCGACCGTCGACATGCTGATGGGCGTCGGTGGCACCCCCGAGGGCATCATCACGGCCGTCGCGATGAAGTGCATGGGCGGCGAGATCCAGGGCAAGCTGTGGCCCCGCAACGACGAGGAGCGCCAGAAGGCCATCGACGCGGGTCACGACCTCGACCGGGTCCTGACCAACGACATCCTGGTGAGCGGCGAGAACAGCTTCTTCTGCGCGACCGGTGTCACCAACGGCGACATGCTGCGCGGCGTCACCTACCGTCCCAACGGTGCGACCACTCGTTCGCTGGTCATGCGATCGAAGTCGGGCACCGTCCGCCGCATCGAGGCCGTCCACAAGCCGGCCAAGCTGCGCGAGTACGCCCGCATCAGTCTCTGACGCCCGGCGTCGACCTCTGACACACCGAGCAAACGGCCCCGCGTCGGGGAGCTGCGACCGTGATCCATCTCACGAGTCCGGTCACCTCTGACGTGGGGCCGTTTTGCTGGGGCGATACGATCCGGTGCGTGAGTAAACCACCCTCAGCCCCCGAGTTTCTCTACTCTGATCTGCTCCCCATCGGCGCCGACGAGACCCCCTACCGACTCATCACCACCGAGGGTGTCTCGACGTTCGAAGCCGGCGGACAGACGTTCCTCAAGGTGGAGCCGGAGGCGATCCGCAAGCTCACCGCCGAGGCCATGCACGACATCAGCCACTACCTGCGCCCGGCCCACCTCGCGCAGCTCCGCAAGATCATCGACGACCCCGAGGCATCGGGCAACGACCGCTTCGTGGCCCTCGACCTGCTCAAGAACGTCAACATCTCCGCCGGTGGCGTCCTGCCGATGTGCCAGGACACCGGCACCGCGATCGTGATGGGCAAGAAGAGCGAGGGCGTGCTGACCGGCACCGACGACGCCGAGGCGATCTCGAGGGGTGTCTACGACGCCTACACGCAGCTCAACCTGCGCTATTCGCAGCTCGCACCGCTGACCACGTACGACGAGAAGAACACCGGGACCAACCTCCCGGCCCAGGTGGAGATCTACGCCACCGAGCAGGGCCCCAAGGGCCCGGAGTACAAGTTCCTGTTCATGGCCAAGGGTGGCGGGTCGGCCAACAAGTCCTTCCTGTTCCAGGAGACCAAGGCCATCCTCAACCCGAAGTCCATCCTCGAGTTCCTCGACGAGAAGATCCGCTCGCTCGGCACCGCGGCCTGCCCGCCCTATCACCTGGCCGTCGTGATCGGTGGCACCTCAGCCGAATTCGCGCTGAAGACCGCCAAATACGCCTCCGCGCACTACCTCGACAACCTGCCGACGGAGGGTTCGATGTCGGCGCACGGCTTCCGCGACCTCGAGCTCGAGGACGAGGTCTTCAAGCTGACCCAGTCCTTCGGCATCGGCGCCCAGTTCGGCGGCAAGTACTTCTGCCACGACGTCCGCGTCGTGCGTCTGCCCCGCCACGGCGCGTCGTGCCCGGTGGCCATCGCGGTGTCGTGTTCGGCCGACCGGCAGGCGCTCGGCAAGATCACCGCCGACGGGGTGTTCCTCGAGCAGCTCGAGACCGACCCGGCCGAGTACATGCCGGCTGCCGGTGTGGCGGAGGACATCTCGGGCGGCGAGGTGGTCGAGGTCGATCTCAACCGCCCGATGACCGAGATCCTGGCACAGCTGTCGCAGTACCCGGTCAAGACACGCCTGTCGCTGACGGGCCCCCTGGTGGTGGCCCGCGACATCGCTCACGCGAAGATCAAGGAACGCCTCGACGCCGGCGAGCCGATGCCCGATTACCTGCGCGATCACCCGGTGTACTACGCCGGTCCGGCCAAGACCCCGGAGGGCATGGCCTCCGGTTCGTTCGGTCCCACGACCGCCGGCCGCATGGACTCCTACGTCGAGCAGTTCCAGGCCGCCGGCGGCTCGATGGTCATGCTGGCCAAGGGAAATCGTTCCAAGCAGGTCACCGAGGCGTGCAACTCGCACGGCGGCTTCTACCTCGGCTCGATCGGCGGCCCGGCCGCCCGACTGGCGCTCGACTGCATCAAGAGCCAGGAGATCATCGAGTACCCCGAGCTCGGAATGGAGGCAGTGTGGAAGATCGAGGTCGAGAATTTTCCGGCCTTCATCGTTGTTGACGACAAGGGCAACGACTTTTTCACCGACCCGAGTGGGGCCGTCAACGTCCCGCTGAGCGGCATAAGGATTCGATCGAAGGAGTAGAACACCTATGACCGAGGCACAGGGCAAGAACGAGGCACCGGACAAGCAGGAATACCGCACCGAGCACGACACGATGGGCGAGGTGCAGGTGCCCGTCGATGCTCTGTGGCGCGCCCAGACGCAGCGGGCGGTGGAGAACTTCCCCATCAGCCATCGCCCGCTGGAGCGGACGCAGATCCGCGCCATGGGCCTGCTGAAGGCGGCCTGCGCCACGGTCAACAAGGATCTGGGACTCCTCGACGCGGAGCGGGCCGACGCGATCATCGCGGCGGCCACCGAGATCGCCGACGGCAACCACGACCACCAGTTCCCGATCGACGTCTTCCAGACCGGGTCGGGCACGAGTTCGAACATGAACACCAACGAGGTCATCGCATCGATCGCGAAGGCCAACGGGGTGGACGTGCATCCCAACGACCACGTCAACATGTCGCAGTCGTCGAATGACACGTTCCCGACCGCCACGCACGTCGCGGCGACCGAGGCCGTCGTCACCGACCTCGTCCCGGCGCTCGACCATCTCCGGAAGGCACTGTCCGACAAGGCAACCGAGTGGCGTGACGTGGTCAAGAGCGGCCGCACACACCTGATGGACGCGGTGCCGGTGACCCTCGGCCAGGAGTTCGCCGGGTATGCACGGCAGGTGGAGGCCGGCATCGAGCGCGTCACCGCGACCCTGCCGCGTGTCGGCGAGCTGCCCATCGGCGGCACCGCGGTGGGCACCGGACTCAACGCGCCGGCCGGCTTCGGCACCAAGGTGGTCGCCGAACTCGTCCGCCGCACCGGCGTCGAGGAACTCTCGTTGGCCAAGGACAACTTCGAGGCGCAGGCCGCCCGGGACGGGCTCGTCGAACTGTCCGGTCAGCTGAAGACGATCGCGGTGTCGCTCACCAAGATCGCCAACGACGTCCGGTGGATGGGCTCGGGACCGCTGACCGGCCTGGGCGAGATCCTGCTCCCCGACCTCCAGCCGGGCAGTTCGATCATGCCGGGCAAGGTCAATCCCGTTCTGCCCGAGGCGGTCACGCAGGTGGCGGCCCAGGTCGTCGGCAACGACGCGGCGGTCACCTGGGGCGGCGGCAACGGCGCCTTCGAACTCAACGTCTACATCCCGATGATGGCCCGCAACGTCCTCGAGTCACTCAAGCTGCTGGCCAACGTGTCCCGACTGTTCGCCGACCGCTGCATCTCGGGATTGCAGGCCAACGTCGACCGTCTCCGCACCCTGGCCGAGAGCTCCCCGTCGATCGTCACACCGCTCAACAGCGCGATCGGCTACGAGGAGGCCGCCGCGGTCGCCAAACAGGCCCTCAAGGAGGGCAAGACGATCCGCCAGACCGTGATCGATCGGGGCCTCGTGGGCGACAAGCTCAGCGAGGAGGAACTCGACGCGCGCCTCGACGTTCTCAAGATGGCCAATCTCGACCGGGAACGCTGAGTACGGCCGGGCCATGACGAACCTGAAGGCGTTCCCCACGGACTGGCAGACCGCACTCGTCCTCGTCGCCCACCCCGACGACCCGGAGTACGGGATGGCGGCAGCGGTCGCGCGATGGACCGGTGAGGGCAGGCGGGTGGTCTACGCGCTCGCCTCCAGCGGCGAACGCGGCATCGAGGGAATGTCACCGGCCGAATGCGGACCGCTGCGCGAAGCCGAACAGCGCGCCTCCGCGTCGATCGTCGGCGTCGACGAGGTGGAGTTCTGGGGGTTCCCCGACAGCGACATCCGTAACACCCGCGAACTCCGGGCGAAGATCACCGAGACCATCGAACGCATTGCGCCGCAGGTGATCCTGTCATTGTACGGGGGTCCCGAATGGGCCCCCGGCCAGCCGAATCAACGCGATCACATGGAGTTCGCCGCGGCCGTGCTCGACTCCTACGACGCCCTGGTCGCGGCCGGATACGACGAGGTGCCCGCGTGGTTGTTCGAGAACGGTCCGGCCGCAACGCATGCGGTCGACGTCGACGAGCAGTTCGAGGTCGCCGTCCGGTCTCTCGCCGCGCACGATCGCTACCTGTCGGTCCTCGACCCGGACACCTCGGTCCTCGATCAGGCGCGCGCCCAGATCGACCGGGCGACGGCACCGCAGGACGGCGCCGACGGTGTGCGCACGGCGGGCTTCGAGCTCAAACGACCCATCAACATGTGACCTTCGGCCTCTCGCGAAACGTTCGCCGCCAGGAGAAAGTGTGAGGGTCAGTCTCTCGAACCCCCGAGAGTCTCCTCCAAGTACGTAGGAGGTGACCGGTCATCACTCTCACCGGTGTTCTCGTCGCATTCCTCGCAGCCTTCGCCGTCTGCGCTCTCGTCGGGCTCTCCATCTGGCTCGTCGTTCTCTTCGGCCTCCTGTCGGGAGTGCAGGCCGTGGCATGGGTGACCGAGCGGACGTCGGCCTGGCGATTGCCGGCCGACCACGACACCGGTCAGTGGGCCGGCCCCACCACCTGACCCGACGGGACGTGAACCTACGCGACGACGCGAACTAGAGCGGAACGGTCCACCGCACGGACAACCCGTGGCCCGCCTCGGGGGTCGTCAGGGAGAAGGTCCCGCCCAGTTCCTCGGCCCGGCGCCGCATGTTGGTCAGCCCACTCGCGGTGACGTCCCCGTCCAGTCCGACGCCGTCGTCGGTGACCTCCACGACCAGATCGTCGGCGACCGAGATCGCGACCGTCAGCGTCGTGGCGTGTGCGTACCGGACCGCATTGCTCAATGCCTCGCGTACCACCGCGATCACCTGGTCGGCGAGTCGCGGCTCGACGATCGACAGCGGTCCCGCCATCCGCACGTGGGTCTGTATCGGCAGATCGTCGACCTGCTGATCGATCGTCTCCTGCACTCGTTGACGGAGACGTGTGGTCTCGGATTCTTCCGCCTGCAGATCGAAGATCGTCGAGCGCACGTCCTGCACGATGTCCTGCAGATTGTTGATGGATCGCGTCAGCCGGGCGCGGATCTCGGGTGACTGGGTGCGCTGCAGCGTCGCCTGTAGCGTCAGCCCCTCGGCGAAGATCCGCTGGATCACGTGATCGTGCAGGTCGCGCGCGATTCGTTCGCGATCCTCCAGCACCCGCATCTGCTGGGTCTGGTTGGCCGCGCTGGCAAGCTGGAGTGCCAGGGCCGCCTGATCGGCGAAGTCCGCGCTCAGGCTCAGCAGGTCCTCTGCGAACGCGTCGCGTCCCTTGGACCGCAGGGCGATCAGCACTCCACGGGTCGACTCCACCGTGCGCAGCGGGGCGACCATGACCGGACCGTGCCGTATCGAGGAGTGCCCGGAGATGTCGTACTCGAGTTGGTCACGCAGAACCGGCTGGCGTCGCCGGAAAGCGTCGCCGGAGGTCGAGCCCCTGGTGGGCACGATCCGCCCGCGGAAGACCTCGGCGTCGATCCCCTCGGCGACCGTGACGACGAGTTCTTCCACCGATTCAGGCGGCATCTCGTGGTCGTGGGGTTCGGCGATGCAGACCAGGTCGGCGTCGGCCAGTGTGAGCACCTTGCGGGCAATCGCCTCGAGGACCTCCTGGTTGTCGGCACCCGTCAGCAGCTCTGCGATGATGTCCCGATTCGCCTCGATCCAGGCGAGCTGTGTCTGCGCCTGCTCGTAGAGCCGGGCGTTCTCGATCGCGATGCCCGCCGCCGCCGCCAGTGCCTGGATGACGAGTTCGTCGTCCTCGGTGAACAGTGCACCGTTCTTCTTCTCGGTCAGGAACAGGTTGCCGAAAATCTCGTCACGTACCCGGATCGGGGCGCCCAGGAAGGTGGTCATCTGCGGGTGATTCGGCGGGAAACCGACCGACGAGGGATGCTCGGAGAGGTCGTCGAGCCGCAACACCCGCGGGTCGTCGATGAGCAGGCCCAACACGCCGCGTCCCGTCGGCACGTCTCCGATCTCGGTGCGGACCTCCTCGCTGATGCCCTGGGCGAGGAAGGCCGAGAGGTCGTATCCGCTGCCGAGAACGCCGAGCGCGCCGTACTCGGCGTCGACCAAGCGGATTCCGGCGGCGACGATCGACTCGAGAGTGGTCTCCAGATCGAGTTCGGAACTCACCGACAGCATGGCTTCGAGCAGACCGTCGATGCGGTCTCGGACATCGGCGATCTGCGTGATCCGGTCGCTGACCTCACCGAGGAGATCACGCAATCGCTTCTGCGACAACGCATTCTGTAGTTCGATAGACCTCGCGCCACGTTCCGGGAATTCGCGGACCATATTCTGGATGATATACCCTGCGGTCCGTCGAGTATTCGGTTGAACAATTCTCGACAAATGACTTCGAACCCCTCGATCAGTAAGTCCCGCACCGCAATTGGATATTCCGTGAACCGTCGCATCAGTGGTGAAACGGACATTCCGGATATGCGCGAATCTGCCGGTCCGGGCAATTCGGGTGAAACACGTCTGGGGTCGTCCTACAATTCGTCTCAGCGACACCCGCGCAGGAGGGAGATGTGGCCGATGATCTCGGTTTTCCTCGTCGATGACCACGAGATCGTCCGACGGGGTCTCGTCGAACTCCTGGACCACGATGACGGTGTCCGGGTGGTCGGCGAGGCGGCGACCTGCGCGCAGGCACTGGCCCGCGTCCCCACCGTCAAACCCGATGTGGCCGTCCTCGACGTCCGCCTGCCGGACGGCAACGGGATCGAACTGTGTCGCGAGCTGCTCAGCCGCGTCGACGGCCTGCGCTGCCTCATCCTGACCTCGATGACCGACGACGAGGCCATGATGGACGCGATCCTCGCCGGCGCCAGCGGGTACGTCATCAAGGACATCACCGGCATGGAGCTGGCACGTGCCATCACCGATGTCGGCGCCGGCCGTTCGCTGCTCGACAACCGCGCCGCCGCGGCCCTCATGGACCGGTTGCGCACCCAGCGCGAGAAAGAGAAGAAGCCCGGCGACGCATTGAGCGAGCAGGAGAGCACTCTGCTCGCCCTCCTCGGCGAGGGGCTGACCAATCGGCAGATCGCCGCGCGGATGCACCTTGCGGAGAAGACCGTGAAGAACTACGTTTCCCGGCTGCTCGGCAAACTCGGCATGGAACGCCGTACGCAGGCAGCGGTGTACGCGGCGAAAGTGGCGCAGCGGGGCAACGGCCGCTGAGCTCCACGCTCTCTACCCCGCCGCCTCGAGCGCAAACGTGTCATTGGTCCCCATTCTGGGGACTCTTTACCCGATGACTCGCCCCTCGCCGAGGTCTGTACTGAGGAACGGAAGCCAATGCCGGGACACCCCGGCGCTCGGTGCGTGACCTCCAGAGGGGACAGCCGTGTGACCGCGTCCAGATTCACCGACGGGCCCGTTGTCGTCGGCATCGACGGTTCCGCCACCGCACGCGCGGCGGCACGCTGGGCCGCACGCGACGCCGCTCTCCACCGGTCCGAGATCGAGATGATCGCCTCGGCGAACCTGTCGGCCGACGAGCCGCACGTCCTCGATCCGCTTCGGGACCGGTGCGAACATGCGCTGGCGGAGGCCCGCCGGGTCGTCGAGGATTCGACCGACACCCCCGACCCGTTGAAGATCACGACCCAGGTGGTCGACTCCCCGCCGATCGCCGCCCTGCTCGACGCCTCGGATCGGGCGCGGTTGGTCGTCGTGGGCAACCGCGGGCACATGGCCGGACATCGGGTGGTTCTCGGGTCGGTGACCACCGCCCTCGCCGAGTACTGCAGATGCCCGTTGACGGTCGTCCGCGACACCCCAGCGCATTGGTCTCAGGCGAACGTCGTGGTCGGCACCGACGGTTCCCCGGGCGGACGCCGCGCGGTCAGCGCCGCATTCGCCGCAGCTGCCCTGCGCAGCGTGCCGGTCACAGTCGTCCACGCCTGGTGCGACGCCGACGTCGCCGACATGTCCGTGCCGTGCACGGTGTCCGACTGGCCGACCCATCGGAGCCGAGCCGACGCCTGGCTCGATGATGAACTGGCCGAGGAACGCCGCCGATATCCCCAGGTCACCATCCGCTGCGCGGTAACCCGGGACCGTCCCGCACGCGCACTTCTCGACCACGCCCAAGCAGCCCAACTGCTCGTCGTGGGCGCCTGCGGCCGCGGCGGATTCGCCGGCATGAGACTCGGCTCGACGAGCCTGTCGGTCCTGCGATCCGCGCGGTGCCCGGTGATGGTCGTACCCCACGACCGCTGAGCCGCGGATCGGGAATGGCGGATCAGGCAACCATGTGCCATTCGGCCCTATGAGACCCACATCACATCCGGTGACACTGAAGTGGTCGTTCGTCCAAGTCGCGAGTCCGCCGACGACGCGACGACAGGGCCCGAATCGAACCCAGCCACAGAGGTCCCGTCATGACAGTCATCTCCCCGTTGGCCGCCGAAACCGAGGGTTCGGCCGACCGGTACTGCGACAGCTGCGGACGCAGCTTCGTCACACGATCGCCGTTGTCCCAGACCGACCGGGACGACTGGGCCAGGGTCAACGGCTGGCACATCGGGGCCGACGAGACCTTCTGCCCTGCATGCCGGCAGGCGCGCCTCGAGATCAGCGATCCGTGAGATCCGGCGGCGGTGTCTTCAGCCGCCGAGCCCGGCGCCGAGACCCAAGAGGGACGGCACCGCGCCGACCAGCTGCGACAGCAGGCCGGTCAGCTCATCGGAGGCAGGAAGGTCGGGAGTCGACGGCGTGGCACCCGGAGTTGTTTGAGGGGTTGCTCCGGGCGCCTCGCCGGTCGGCGCGCCCTGGTTCACGCCGATCGTGATCTTCGGGTTCTTCGCCGGGTCGAGCCAGACGAGGACCTTCTTCATCAGCTCGCGTTCGATGGCGACGCAGCCCATCGTCGGTTCGTTGTTGGTCACGTGCAGGAACATCGCCGACGCCTTGCCGGGCGTGCGCTGCGGGTTGTGCGCGATGTTGACGGCGTAGTCGTAGACCGGACCCGAGTTGTACAGGTTCTCGCTGTCACCGCCGGGGCTCTGCGCCTGACGCACGTGGGTGTTGTAGGTCGGTGACTTGGGATCGGAATCCCACCAGTCCTGCTGATCGACCTTGATGTAGGGCATTTTGGTACCCGGGTTCTGCTGACGACCGAACGCCTGGTCGAGCGGGAACGTGCCCTGCGGCGTGCGGTGCACGTTGTCCTGCGGTTCGCCCATGCCCAGGGAACCGAGGAAGGCCTTGCCGGGCCCGAGAACCGGCTTCCAGCTGCCGTCGGCGCCCTTTTCGAAGGCCGTGAGGGTGGCAGTCGTGTCCGACGCCTTGGGCGCGGTCACCACGATCATCTGGCCGGTCGCCCCGCCGGCACGCTCGACGCCGCCGGGCGCATCTGCGGAACCGCTGTCGCCGGACAGCTGGTCGAGCACGTCGTCGAGCACCGGGATGCCCAGTCCCGTCGCCGCTCCCGGTCCCGTCGGACTCCCCGGAGTGGTCGGGGTGGTCGGCTCCGGCTCGGCGAAGGCCTGACCCGCGCCACCGGCACACGCGGCGAGCACCGCTATCACCAATAGTCCCAGAAGTCTCATTCGCCTCATCAGTAACTTCAGCACCACACCAGTGTGACAGTGCGCAAGATCTCGTGAGTCACGTGATGGTCACGGTGCAATGAGGATCAGATCAAGCATCCCGACCTCCGACCTCATTCCGGCCGCCGAGACGACTGTCGATTCTCGATGGAAAATCAACGATGATCCATTGCTCGCCGCGCAGGACAATGCGTCGGAAGACCAATTGTTCAACCACGTCCTGGGTAATTCACCGAGCTTTCCTTTGCAGGAACGAAACAAAATCGTTAGCGTCGGAAATGACGAAAGTCGATCAGCGACATCGTCGATCGGAACACCACCGACAAAGGAGAAACAATGGGTTCCCTCGAGAACATCGAAGTTGTGACAGCCCTCATCGATCTGCTCAAGGCGCTCAGCGGCGTCGACGGCGGCGCAGCCTGATCGCGCCCGAGAGACCGGTCCGCCACTGAGCTTCGCAGCGTGACAACGCCGCGAACACAGCGGTGGACCAGACGGAAGGCCGCGCCGATTCCCTCCCCTCAGCGAATCGTCGCGGCCTTCCTTCTTTTCACAGCCGATTGTCAACAGGTAGTTCGCCAGCCCGCTACGCTCCCGGCGCGGACACACCCCGCCCGCTCGCTACGCTCCCGGCGCGGACACACCCCGCCCGCTCGCTACGCTCCCGGCGCGGACACACCCCGCCCGCTCGCTACGCTCCCGGCGCGGACGGCCCGAACTCCTCCAGCATCTCCGTCACCAGCGCTGCGATCGGCGACCGTTCGCTACGGGTGAGGGTGATGTGCGCGAAGAGCGGATGCCCCTTCAGCTTCTCGATGACCGCGGCCACGCCGTCATGCCGGCCCACTCGAAGATTGTCGCGTTGCGCGACGTCGTGGGTGAGCACCACGCGCGATCCCGATCCCAGTCGCGACAGCACCGTCAGCAGGACGTTGCGTTCCAGCGACTGTGCCTCGTCGACGATGACGAACGAATCATGCAGCGACCGGCCGCGGATGTGCGTCAGCGGCAGCACCTCCAGCATCCCGCGGCTCAGCACCTCCTCGATGACCTCCGGTGAGGCGAGCCCCTCCAGGGTGTCGAACACCGCCTGTGCCCACGGACCCATCTTCTCGGCCTCACCACCCGGGAGGTAGCCGAGTTGCTGGCCGCCGACCGCGTACAGCGGCCGGAACACGACCACCTTGCGCTGGGTCCGGCGTTCCAGGACCGCCTCGAGACCGGCGCACAGCGCCAGCGCCGACTTGCCGGTCCCCGCCTTTCCGCCGAGCGAGACGATGCCGACGCTGTCGTCGAGGAGCAGGTCGAGGGCGACGCGCTGTTCCGCGGAACGCCCGTGCAGACCGAACGCCTCCCGGTCTCCCCGCACCAGCTGCACGCGCTTGTCCGGATTGACGCGACCGAGGGCACTCGACGACGGACTGAGAAGGCGGATGCCGGTGTGGCAGGGCAGCTCCCTGGCCTCGTCGAGGTCGATGACGCCGTCGGCGAACAGCGCGTCGATCGTCGAGGTCTCGACGTCGAGTTCGGTCATCCCCGACCACCCGGAGACCACCACGTCCTGTGCGTGGTACTCGTCCGCGGCCAGACCGACCGCGCCGGCCTTCACCCGCAGCGGGGTGTCCTTGGACACGAGGGTCACGTCCTTGCCCTCGGCACGCAGGTTCAGCGCACAGGCCAGAATCCGGGAATCGTTGCTGTCGGTGCGGAAACCGGCCGGCAGGACGGCCGGATCGGTGTGGTTGAGCTCCACCTGGAGGGTGCCGCCCTCGTCGCCGATCTCGATCGGCAGATCGAGCCGGCCGTGTGCCAGCCGCAGGTCGTCGAGCATGCGCAACGCCTCACGCGCGAACCAGCCGAGCTCGTGGTGGTGACGTTTGCCCTCGAGTTCGCTGATGACCACCAGTGGCAACACCACTGAGTGCTCCGCGAAGCGCATGACCGCCCAGGGGTCGGACAGCAGCACGGAAGTGTCGAGGACGTAGGTGCGTGTGGTCACGTGGGGCTCCTACGTTCATGCGGCGCCCGCACAAACCAGTTCTCGCAGTTGACCGGCCGGTCGAAGTCCGTTGCCCTCGGCGTCAGCCGAGGTGGACGAGGACCGGGGCCGGCCCCCTCGCGTTGCTGCTGCAATCCACGAATCGAACCTCCCGGACGAACCGCTTCCCCGCGGTCCGTACTCGACAACGTACGCGTTGGATTCGTGAGCGGCGCGCCCGAATCAGGTGTGTCGGCGTGAATTTCGCGTTAACCGCAGTATCGTCTGCTCCAGGGACGCAAACGGCGCCACCAGGACATTCGTCGTCCTGATGGCGCCGTGCGCGCGTTCTGGGAGCCGTTGGGCCGCGTCTAGCCGCGAGCGCGCGAGAGGATGCGCTGGCGCGCCGCCTCGGCCTCCTCGCCCAGCCCCTCCACGGAGTCGAGCTTGACCGCGTCGGCGAGGGTGGCGGCGATGTCCCGCCAGGTGTCGGAGTTCTCGTAGTCGGCGATCAGTGCGCGCTCGGCCTCGAAATCATCGATGTCGTGACCGATGGCCTCGGCCCGGCCCAGCGCCAGCGCGGAGTCGATCGCGATGACGGTGGCGTCCTGATCGGCGACGACGCCGGCATTGAGGAACGCACCGAAGGTGTTGGCCTGCTGCTGGTCGTCGGCCGAGATCTTGGCGAGGATCTGCACCAGGACGTCGTCGGCGGCGACCGCCGACATCCGCTTGATGAAGCTGACGCACTGGTTCTCGTGCACGGCCATCAATGCGAGCACATCCAGCGGGCCGAGCGGGTCGACCTGCTCCGGGGTCTGCCGGTAGCCCTTGGTGACGTGGACGAGTCGCCGGTCCTCGGCGTCCACCGGGTCGATCGCGCGGCGCACGACGAGGTAGTCGCGCAGCACGATGGAGTGCCTGTTGTCCTCCGCGGTCCACACGCCGATCAGCTGACGCCACTCGGAGAAGGCCGGGAAGTGCTTCGCCAGCACGCGGTGGTACGACGGCAGGTTGTCCTTGGTGAGGAGGAGCGCCAGCAGCCCGGCACGTGCCTCGTCGGACAGCGTGGCCTGCGACGGGTCGAAGTCGTCTCCGCCGAGAAACGCGAAGTTGCGTCCGTCGTCCCACGGCACCCAGTCGTGCGGGTTCCACGGGCTGGCGGCCGACTGGTGGTCTTCCGCGATCTCGGGAAGAGCCTTCTCGAGCGCGATGATCAGGTCGTCTTCAGTGAGTGCGTTCATCGCTGCAAGGATACGGAGCCCGCTCGACGGTGGGCAATCCAGGTCAGATCCGAGCCGAGTCAGATCCGACTCATCAGTCCCCACTCCTCGAGTCCCTCGTAGAGCGGGAAGTCGAGGGCGAGCTTCGAGACACGGCCGCGCAGCGTCGAGACGTCGGCCGACGAACCGGCGGCGAGCGCCGTGGCGATGATGTCGGCGACCTCGACGAACTGCTCGTCGCCGAAGCCACGGGTGGCCAGCGCGGGCGTTCCGATGCGAAGACCCGAGGTGACCATCGGCGGGCGCGGGTCGAACGGCACCGCATTGCGGTTGACGGTGATGCCGACCTGGTGGAGCAGATCCTCGGCCTGCTGTCCGTCGAGGTCGCTGTTGCGCAGGTCGACGAGCACGAGATGGACATCGGTACCGCCGGTCAGGACCGACACGCCTGCCTTGGCGACGTCTTCACCGGTGAGGCGGTCGGCGAGGAGCTTCGCACCGGAGAGGGTGCGACGCTGGCGGTCGGCGAATTCCTCGGTGCCGGCGATCTTCAGTGCGACGGCCTTGCCGGCGATCGCATGCATGAGTGGCCCACCCTGCTGGCCGGGGAACACCGCCGAGTTGAGCTTCTTGGCCCATTCCTGCTTGGCCAGGATGATGCCGGAGCGGGGGCCGCCGAGTGTCTTGTGCACGGTCGAGCTGACGACGTCGGCGTGCGGGACCGGCGACGGGTGCAGACCGGTGGCGACGAGTCCGGCGAAGTGCGCCATGTCGACCCAGAGGTGGGCGCCGACCTCGTCGGCGATCGAGCGGAACGCCTCGAAGTCGAGGATGCGCGGGTAGGCGGACCAGCCGGCGACGATGACCTTCGGCTTGACGTCGAGGGCGATCTTGCGCACCTCGTCCATATCGATGCGGAAGTCCTCCTTGCTCACGCCGTAGAAGGCGTTCTCGTAGAGCTTGCCGGAGAAGTTGAGTCGCATGCCGTGCGTGAGGTGACCGCCGTGGGCGAGGTCGAGACCGAGCATGGTCTCCCCCGGCTCCATCAGGGCCTGCAGCACGGCCGCGTTGGCCTGCGCGCCCGAGTGGGGCTGGACGTTGGCGAAGTCGGCGCCGAACAGTTCCTTGGCGCGGTTGCGGGCGATGTCCTCGACCACGTCGACATACTCACAGCCGCCGTAGTAGCGGCGTCCCGGGTAACCCTCGGCGTACTTGTTGGTGAGCACGCTGCCCTGCGCCTGCAGCACCGCGCGCGGCACGAAGTTCTCCGAGGCGATCATCTCGAGAGTGTCCCGCTGACGGCTGAGTTCGCCGTTCATCGCGGCGGCGACGTCGGGGTCGAGCTCCGCCAGGGACATCGAGTTCACGGATGACGAGTTCGCGGTCATGTCGTCAAGTCTAGGGAGCCCCCCTACTCATCCCCTAACCCGGCACCAGCTCACGCCGCAGGCTCGCCGGGATGAGAGGTTCGTCGAGCAACCGCCCGAAGGCCGCGGCGCGGTCGTCGGCGGCGTCGAGCCAGCTGTCGAGCAGCTGGTAACCCTCGACGTAGGTGCTGATGTATGCACGCCACAGCGGTGAGGTGAGGAACCGCAGCATCTGGCGGGCCCGCTCGGGCGGCGCGAGCAACCACGTCTGCAGGAAGTCGGCCACCGAGTCGGCGCCGGCGTGCTGGTCGTGGAGCATCAGGGCCGCATCCTGTCGGACGGTCAGCAGCCCGGAGGTGGCGCGTCCGATGCGCATCGCCCGGTCGGCGTCGAAGCGCAGACCGAGGTCGGCGTAGATCTCCTGTGCCCAGGCCCCCCAGTCCTTGCCCATGATGGCCGTCAGGGCGTGGTCGGCGAGCCCCTCGGCCATGAGGCACTGCGGGGTGTTGACGAGGAAGATCGACTGCTCGTGCTGGCCGGCGCCGACGAGCAACTGTTCCTTGCGACAGTGCTCGGTGTGGTGGCCGGGGTAGGCCTCGTGAGCGATCAGGTGCGGAAGCGACGACATGTGCTGCGTGAGGTCGACGTTGATCGCAACCCGGGACCGGTAGTCGCCGAGGTAGTAGTTGAACCCCGACCACGGTTTGTCGGTGACGACCTCGAAGTCGACGATCTCGTTGTCCGGCAACGGGTATTGCGCGCGTACACGTTCCCGGAGGGCACCACTGAACGCCCGGACGCATTCGTCGACCTTCTCGGCGGGGATCTCGTCGGCACGACGATGCGCGGCGTAGGCGTCGCGCAGCTCGGTACCGGTGGCGTCACCGATGCCGAGCGCCTCGGCCAGTTCCGTGTGGGCCTGCCGGTAACGGTCGGCGTCGGCGAGGGCGATGTCGACGTCGAAATAGGCGCTGACCTCATCGACGAACGAGACGTCGTCGCCGGCGAACTTACGTGCCGAACATTCGAGCGCGCGCAGGTGGGCACCGATGAATTCCGCCCGGTCCGCGGGGAGATCACCGGGGAGGTCGGCGCGCAGGGCTCGCGCCTGTGCGGCCAGCTGCGCCGGGTCGGGTGCGGGTCCGTTGGCGATCTCGGCGCGCACCGCCGGGTCGCCGGTGAACGCGTCGACGAAGCCTTCTTCGAGCCGATCGAACGCCAGCCCCAGCCGCAGGTAGTCGGTGACGAGGTCGGGGTTCGCGTGGTCGTCCGGCATACCGGCACGTTACCGCGAGCAGACTCACCGCGTGGACCCACCGCGTCGCGGCCAGGGGTGGGCCCTAAGCTGTTACGCATGACGACCCGGGCAGCCGCGCGTACCACGACCCCGGAGCAGCGCTGATGGCCCGCAATGCCAGTGATCGGGACCCCAGCCTGTACCTGGAACTCGACCGCCGGCAGTGGCGCGAACTGCGTGAGTCGATGCCCCTCGTGCTGAACGAGTCCGAGCTCGCCGAGCTCGTGGGTCTCGGTGAGCAGATAGACCTCGACGAGGTCGCCGACGTCTACCTTCCCCTGTCACGTCTGATCCACCTGCAAGTCGCTGCGCGCCAACGACTGTTCGCGGCCACCTCGACCTTCCTCGGCGAACGCCAGGTCAACCGGCAGGTCCCGTTCGTCATCGGCATCGCGGGCAGTGTCGCGGTCGGCAAGTCGACGACCGCGCGCGTGCTCGCGGCCCTGCTCGCCCGGTGGGAGTCACATCCGAAGGTGGACCTCATCACCACCGACGGCTTCCTGCTCCCGACGGCGGAGATGCAGCGTCGGGGCATCTTGCACCGCAAGGGTTTTCCCGAATCTTACGACCGGCGCGCGCTGCTCAGGTTCGTGACCGAGGTGAAGTCGGGTGCTCGCGAGGTCGCCGCGCCGGTGTACTCCCACCTCGCCTACGACATCGTGCCGAACGTCTATCACTATGTGCGGCAGCCCGACATCCTCATCCTCGAGGGGCTCAACGTCCTGCAGACCGGCCCGACCCTGATGGTGTCGGATCTCTTCGACTTCTCCATCTACGTCGACGCCAGGATCGAGGACATCGAGGAGTGGTACATCTCCCGGTTCCTGCAGATGCGGACCACCTCCTTCGCCAACCCGGACTCCCACTTCCACGCCTACGCCTCGCTCACCGACAAGCAGGCGACGGCCGCGGCCCGGGACCTGTGGACCTCCATCAACCGGCCGAACCTGATCGAGAACATCCTGCCCACCCGGCCACGGGCCTCGCTGGTCCTCCGCAAGGACGTCGACCACTCCATCAACCGGGTGCGCCTGCGGAAGCTGTGAGCATCAGGTCCACCAGCTCGGCGCTGTTGCGGCCGGCGGACGCCCGGTCCGCTTCGCTGTTGGACAGGTGCAGGGCACCGATACCCATCGCGAAGATCCAGGTGGCCCGGATCGATGCGGTCTTCCGGTCCAGGCCTCCCATACTTTTTCGTATGTTACGTTTCGGCCCGTGGACTCCCCGACAGCCGGAACGGTCACGATCACCGACGAATTCATCGCCGCACTGGCCGAGCGCGCCGGTCGCGCAGAGGACCTACGGCAACTGCCCGCCGAGACGATCCAGGACGCGACCGACTCCGGCCTGTTGGATCTGTTGATCCCCAACCGGTTCGGCGGACTCGAAGCACCCTTCCCCGAGATCCTCGACCACGTCCGACGCCTGGCACACGGATGCACGTCGAGTGCCTGGACGCTGGGTTTCTACACGCTGCACGGCTGGATCACCGCACTGTTCGGCGAGGAGGCACAGAAGGAGGCGTTCGCCGATCGCCCGTACCTCGCACCGGCACCGCTGGCGCCGACCGGCACCGCGGAGCCCCGGGGTGCCGGTTTCTCGGTATCCGGACGCTGGTCGTGGGCCACCGGGATCATGGCGGCCAACTGGGTGATGGTGGGCGCCATTGTCACCGGCGACCGACCGGACGCGATCCTCGCGCTGTTGCCGATCAGCGACGCACGAGTCGACGACGTCTGGCACACCGACGGCATGCGGGCAACCGGTTCGAACGACGTGGTGATCGAGAACGCCTTCGTACCCGCCCATCGCACCGTCCGGGTCCGGGATCTGTACGCAGGCAAGACACCTGGCGCATCGCTGCACGACAACTACTCGTATCGCTGGCCGATGGTGCCTGCCCTCGCCCTGCTGGCCGCGATGCCCGCGCTGGGTACGGCCGAACGGGTCGCCGACCTGTACGCGGCACGACTCTCCGAACGGGTCCTCGCATACCAGATGGTCAAGCAGAAGGACAAGCCTGCGTCCCGAATTCGGCTGGGAGACGCGCGAATCCGACTACAGGCCCTCCGTGGTCTGCTCGCGGAGACCACCACGACCATCGACGGAATGCTGGCTGCCGGGGAGACCATCGACATCCGCACGCGTGCGCAGGCACGCCTCGCCGCAGCCCGGATCGTGCACGAGTCGAGAGCGGTGATCGGCACCCTGCTCGAGGCTTCGGGTGCCAGTGTGCACTTTCTCGACCACCCGATGCAGCGTGCACGCCGAGACGTCGACGTCCTGGCCGGTCACGTCGTCTTCGATTACGACGAGATCCGGGAGATCGCGGCATCTCTCGAGATCGGCATGGAGATCTCCCCGTTCGCCATGGTTTAGCGTCAGCCGACGGTCACCGACGCACGCCGCTCGTCGAGCCCGGCCGGGTAGCCGCCGGCGATCGCGATCCGGTTCCAGGTGTTGATCATCGCGATCGCGGCCACGAGCTGACCGGTCTCGACGGCTCCGAAATGCACTCGCACGTCGTCGAATACGTCGTCGGTGACCGCACGGTCGCCGAGCAGTGTCAGCTGTTCGGCGAGCGCGAGGACCGCGCGTTCGCGTGCGTCGAAGACCGGCCCGGCCTCACGCCATGCCGGAAGCATCAGCAACTTGTGCGGGTCGATCTGCGCGGCCAGCGCGTCCCCCGCGTGCATGTGCAAGCAGTAGGCGCAGCCGTTCAGCTGCGACACCCGCATCGAGATCAGCTCGCCGATCTCGGCGTCGACACCCGCCGACGACGCGCGCTGCAGGGCGACCAGCGCCTTGTAGACGGCGGGATTGTCCCGCGGAATCCACATGCGTGTCGACGGGCGCGTGCGAACACTCATCGCGCACTGCCCGCGGAAGCGTCGGCGCGGCGGGCCAGCCATTGCTCGAGTGTGGTCGGGGTGACCACGTCGGGGTTCGCCGGCACCAGTCCCCCGCCGCGGATCGCCGGCCCACCGACGGGCGCCCCGAGAACCCAGCGTGGCGATCCCCGCCTTGCCGCAACGGCTTTCGCCACCTCGACGAGACTCATCTCGGCGGGCCCGGCCACCTCGATCTTGCGGACCCCGCCCCCATTCGCGGGGACAGGCGCCGCGGTTGCCGTGTCCACGACCACCTTCGCCACATCCCCCGCGGCCGCGGGACGGCACCACATCTTCGGTACGACCGCGACGGGGCCGAAAGCCATTCTCCCCATCATCTGTTCGGCGAGTTCGAACCACTGCACCGAGGCCAGGATGGTCAGCGACGCCGGGTCGACGACATCGCGGTAGGCGGCCTCCTGGGCCGCTTTGCCTTGGTAGTAACCGAATTTCGCGTTCACCGCCGGATCGTCGGCGTTGACGATGGAGACGACGACAACGTGCCCGACCGCGGCTGCGGTGGCGGCCCTGCCGATGTTGTGCGCCGTCGTCCGGAAGAAGTCGACGGCCTTCTTCGCACTCAGCGTCTCGAGGCTGAGGCAATCGACCACCGTGTCGGCCCCGGACAGCGCCTGAGCCAGGCCATCACCGGTGTAGGCATCGACCCCGGTCCCCCGGTTCGCCCGTATCACCTCGTTGCCGCGCTCGGCGAGGATGTCCGCAACCCGGCTACCCAGTTCTCCGCTCGCTCCGACCACCACGATCTTCATCTCGCCCTCCTCGCCGACATCGTCGGCCTCTGTGTGTCTGTTCACCTGTTCACCTGTTCAGGACTTACGCTAGTTCGGGATTAGCACAAGAAAGTGGTCCAATCCGATGGAAGAAACCGGAGTCAATCCGAGCGTCGCCCCTCCCGATCCCTGGGCGGAGGTCGCCGCGCGGCTCGGCGCCGACCTGTTTCTCGACCTGCAGCCGGACCCCGAGGCGAGTGCCCGCGGCCGGGGTGCGACGCTGCGTCGAACACTCACGGAGGCGTTGCGCTCGGCCATTCTCGACGGACGCCTGCCCGCCGGCACCGCACTGCCGCCCTATCGTTCACTTGCTGCCGACCTCGGACTGGCCCGCGGTACGGTGTCGACCGTGTACCAGGAGTTGATCGCCGAGGGCTGGTTGACCGCTCGCCAGGGCTCGTCCACGCGGGTGGCCGACGGCGCGGCACACCCCGACACCGCCATGAACCCCACCGACACCCAGATCGTCGGCGAGGAACCCGCGACGCCCACCACTTTCCGATTGCCGCACGATTTCTCGCTCGGTCAACCGTGCGCGAGCATGTTCCCGCGGACCGACTGGATCCGCGCCACCCGTCGGGTACTCACCGATGTCGGCGACGAGGCCTTCGCTCCGTCACACCCGCAGGGCCGACCGGAACTCCGCCGCGCCCTGAGCGGATACCTGAGCCGCACCCGCGGTGTTCGTACGAGCGCCGACCGGATCGTGCTCGGCACCGCGGTACAGTCCGCACTGGAGTTGCTGTCGCGCAACGTGTTCGGAGACGAACTCGCGGTCGAGAGCCACGGCCTGCCCTTCCACTGGCAGGCGGTCGAGCGCGGCGGCACCCGGGTGATCCCGATCCCCGTCGACGACGAGGGCATGGTGATCGACGAACTCGAGCGCAGCGACGCCTCGGCGGTCCTGCTGTCCCCGAGCCATCAGTTCCCGACCGGGGTCGCCCTGTCCCCGGCACGACGCATGCAGGTCATCGAGTGGGCGCGTCGCACCGGTGCGATCATCGTCGAGGACGACTACGACGGCGAATTCCGTTATGACCGTGACCCCGTCGGCGCACTGCAGGCGCTCGGTCCGGATGTCGTCATCCATGCGGGGTCGATGAGCAAGAGCCTCTCCCCTGCCGTCCGCGCCGGCTGGCTCGCCCTGCCACCGAGGCTGGTGGACATCGTGCTGGGCGCCAAAGGACTACGTGAACCGGATGCGAGCATCGTCGATCAGCTGATCCTCGCGGACCTGATCGACTCCGGCGCCTACGACCGACACATCCGCCGGAGCCGGCAGTTCTATCGACAGCGCCGCGACGCACTCGTCGACGCGGTCAGCGCGAGCGGATTCGATGTACCCGGGATCGCGGCCGGACTGCACGCGGTCGTCCCCGTCGGCCACGCGGACGAGCACACCCTGGTCCACCAGGCATTCGAACGCGGGATCGGGGTCGTCGGGCTGTCGTTGTTCCGCCATCCCGACGCCGACCCGCTGCCCAACGGCGGCCTGGTCGTCGGATTCGGAACTCCCGCGGCGTCGACCTTCACGACCGACCTTCAGGCGCTGCGCGACCTACTTGCCGTATCGCCTGCTGCGCGCCGAGTAGTCCCGTAGCGCACGGAGGAAATCGACGCGGCGGAACTCGGGCCAGTATGCGTCGGTGAACCAGATCTCCGAATATGCGCTCTGCCACAACAGGAATCCCGACAGTCGCTGTTCTCCGGAGGTCCGGATCACCAGGTCGGGATCGGGCTGTCCCTTGGTGTAGAGGTTCGCGTCGATCGCCTCGACGGTGACCGCCTCGATCATCTCCTCCGGCGTCGCCCCGGCGGCACGCTGTTCGTCGAGCAGCGCTCGCACCGCGTCGACGATCTCCTGCCGGCCGCCGTACCCGACGGCGACGTTCACGTTCATGCCGTTCCGTTCGGAGGTGCGCTCGGCTGCGGCCCGCAGCCGCCGGCCGACGGCGTCCGGCAGGGCGTCGAGCGTGCCGACGATGCGGATGCACCAGTCCCCGTCCGGCGAGGAGATCTCGTCGACGATGTCGGGCACGATCTCCAGCAGTGCGTCGAGTTCGTCCGACGACCGGTTCAGGTTCTCGGTGGAGAGCAGATAGATGGTGACGGCCTCGATGCCCAGACCCGCACACCAGCCGAGCATGTCGGCGATCCGCTGGGCACCCACCCGATGTCCGTGGCTGACGTCCTCGAATCCGGCCTCGCGCGCCCAGCGCCGGTTGCCGTCGCAGATGATCGCGACATGCCGCGGTAGGCGTTGGGTGTCGAGGAGTTGGATGAGTCGACGTTCGTAGATGGTGAGAACTGGTCGGCGCACCCGATCCGGCAGCAGCTTCATCCTTCGCGGCCTCGTGTCACGTGGGACACCTTACGCGTCGGGGTGCGAGCAGGATGACCCCGCCGACGTCCGCAGCCATCCCTACAGACGAGTAACTTACGGTACCGTAGGTTTTGTGAACACACTGCCGAGCCCGCCCCTGGACGTGAACGATCGCCCCCGTCTTCGCGGCGTGATCCACCACTACTCCGCGTATGTGGCAGCGGTCGCCGGCCTCGCGCTGGTCATCGGGGCCGCGATCCTCGACGGTGCCGTCGCCGCGCTGACCTGCGCGGTGTACGCCGTCACCGTGGTCGGGCTGTTCACCGTCAGTGCCACCTACCACCGAATCCCGTGGAAGACGGCGCGGGCGCGCATCCGGATGAAGCGCGCCGATCACGCGATGATCTTTCTGTTCATCGCCGGCACTTACACACCGTTCTGCGCCCTCGGGCTACCGTCCCCGGCCAGCTGGTGGGTGCTCGGCATCGTGTGGGCGGGCGCGCTCGGCGGATCACTGCTGAAGATCCTGTGGCCGGGCGCTCCCCGCTGGCTGGGCGTCACGCTCTACATCCTGCTCGGCTGGGTCATCGTCGTGGTCGCTCCCGCACTCGTCGCCCAGACCGGCTACCTCGTCATGATCCTGCTGGCGCTCGGCGGAGTGCTCTACAGTCTCGGCGGCGTGCTGTATGCCGCCCGCTGGCCCGACCCGTGGCCGCGCACGTTCGGCCACCACGAGGTGTTCCATCTGTGCACCGCGATCGCGGCACTGCTGCACTACACCGCCGCCTGGCTGGTCGTCACGTCCTAGCATTCCCGGCCGGCTCAGCAGGTCACATGTGCATGTTCATCGGCGGCATCATCCCCATGCCGTGCATCCACATCATCAGGTGGTGACACATATGCATCATCTGATCGACCATCCTCCTCACCTCCCCCCGGGTTTCCACGACGACCGGACGGCCGGTTCAGGAAGAGGGCCGCACGGTCGGTGCGCAGATGGCTTCGACAAACGACCCGACCGCGTTCTCCGGTAGGTGACGTGCGATATCGGCTTCGCTGATCATGCCCACCAGACGATGTTCCTCGAGTACGGGGACACGTCGGATCTGGTGTTCCTCCATCATGTGCATCACCTGCTCGACCTCCGCGCCGGCATCGACATGGTAGGTAGTGCCCTGTGCCAGATCGCTCGCCGTCATCGGCGTTACACCGTCAGTTGCCCTCGCCACCCTCGGCGGGGCTCCTCTTGATCTCGATCCGCTTCTCGGGAGACGGCGCTTCGCTCACCGGCATCGTCACGGTGAGGATGCCGTCGGTATAGGTCGCGTCGATGTCGTCCTCCTTCGCACCTTCGGGCAGCGGCACGGAGCGATAGAAACTCCCGTAGTGGAACTCCGTCCGGGTGCCTTCTTCGCTGCGCTCCTCGCGTTCTGCCTTGATCGTCAACCGCCCGTCACGGACGCTGATGTCGAAGTTCTTGTCCGGGTCCATACCGGGCAGTTCGGCACGCAGGGTGTACTTGCCCTCATCGAGGTGTTCCTCGACGCGGATCAGACGTCCTGCCCCGGAGCCCCATGGAGGCATGGACTCGAATCGGGACATCAGATCGGACCAATCCGGCAGCGCCGGCCACGAGGGGTTGGGACGGCGGGCTGATCGAATACTCATGACTACCTCCGGAAACAGGGCAATTCGAGATGACTGACCTCTTGATT
This sequence comes from Gordonia sp. YY1, assembly GCF_009872315.1. Lineage (NCBI taxonomy): Bacteria > Bacillati > Actinomycetota > Actinomycetes > Mycobacteriales > Gordoniaceae > Gordonia > Gordonia sp. YY1. Next base: position 73,564 of record NZ_WXYI01000021.1, read on the forward strand.
GCATGCCGAATCAGTACGTTGCGGTAGGGCCAACCGTCATCCATCGAAGGACTGCTGACTCAGTCCCACCCTCGCCTTCTTCACCTCGCCTTCTCTTCACGCGAACATCACGTTGCCGCCGCCTCTCGGTGGCGTCCACGTCAGGTGGTCCTGGTCGGCTGAGGCCATGCCGGGAACCCCGGCCGGTACACCGCCGGCCACACTCCACTGCAACCCCGACCTCACCCTTCGGGCAGGCACCTCCCGACGCCGGTTCCTCTCCTGGGCCGGACTCGTGACGGGACTGGCCTTCACCCCGGGACTGCTGGGCGGAGCTCCTCCTGCTGCGACCTCCCCGGCGCATTCAGCCGGCGTGTTCTCCCTCGGAGTCGCCTCCGGCGATCCGCTGCCGGACGGCGTCGTGCTGTGGACGAGGCTGGTGCGCAATCCGTTCGCCCGACTGGGCGGGATGGGTTCACGTCCGGTGCGCGTCGAGTGGGAGATCGCCGCGGACGAGTCGATGACGCGAGTCGTCCGACGCGGGGCCGCCCACGCCACCGCGGAGTGGGGTCACAGCATCCACATCGACGTGCGTGGCCTCGCCCCCGCGGCCGATTACTTCTACCGTTTTCGTGCCCTCGGCGAGATCTCCCCGGTCGGGCGGACCCGCACCGCCCCGGCTCCCCACGCCCGCGTCAGCGCCTTGTCCATCGCGGTGGCGTCCTGCCAGAACTGGGCGGACGGTTACTACCATGCCTTCGCCGACATGGCCGCGCACGCACCGGATCTGGTGCTGCACCTGGGTGACTACATCTACGAGAAGCCGATCCCGGGTGACGCCCGCCGCGGTGCGGCGCGACCGGTGTCGGCGGCACGCGAGGCCGTCGGTCTCGACGACTATCGGGAACGGTACGCCCTCTACAAGACCGACCCCGACCTGCAGCAGGCTCATGCGGCGTCGCCGTTCGTGATCTCCTTCGACGATCATGAGGTCGACAACAACTGGGCCGCAACGATTCCCGAGGACAAGACAGCCCTCTCGGAATTCGCCGTCCGCCGCGCCGGAGCGCTGCGGGCGTGGTGGGAGAACACCCCGGTGCGGACCACCGCACGACCTGACGGCACCTTCATCCGCGCGCACCGGCGCCTCACCTTCGGCGACCTCGCGGAGATCAACCTCCTCGACACCCGCAGCCACCGCAGCGATCAGGTGAACGGGGACAACGACTGCCCGCAGAACGCCCGAACCGCGGACCCGTCGCGGACGATCCTCGGTCCGCGGCAGGAACGCTGGCTCCTCGACGGCCTGGCGTCGAGTCGCGTTCGATGGGATGTCCTCGCCCAGCAGGTCCCGATGGCCGACCTGGCCCGCGGCGAATCCCGGGCGGTCAGCATGGACGGGTGGAGCGGCTACGAGTCATCGCGACGTCGCATCCTCGACGGGGCGGCACACCGCGGCGTACGAAACCTGGTGTCCCTTGCCGGCGACATCCACCGGAGCGTCGTCGCCGACCTACGGACCGACTATGCCGACGCCTCCCTCACCCGCGGAGTCGAACTCGCCACGACGTCGATCACGTCCGGCGGCGACGGCGAGGACAGCGACGGCAGCGACCGCCAGTTGAAGGCCGCCTCGCCGCATGTGCGGTTCGGCAACTCCCAGCGCGGCTACCTGCTCAACCGCATACAGCACGACCGTTGGGAGGCCGAGTTCCGCGTGGCAGCGTCGGTGCGATCACCACGCGGCTCGCTGCGACGCCGCGCCGTCGTCACCATTCCCGACGCGACCGCCGCGGTCGACGTAGGCCAATCCGCTCCCTGAGTAGCCCCGGAGCTTGCGGAGGGGCGTATCGAAGGGTCAGGCGCGCGCGAGTACGTCGAGGACGGTGGCGCTGGCCTCCCAGCCCATGCACTTGTCGGTGACCGACTTGCCGTACACCAGCGGGGTCGCGTCCGTCGACTGGGCGCCGGGCTCGAGGAAGCTCTCCAGCATCACGCCGCTGATGTTCGACACCGCACCGGCCTCCCGGGCGGCACGCAGGGTCGCCGCGATCTCGGTGGCGACCTCCGCCTGGCGGATGTGGTCCTTACCGGAGTTGGCGTGCGAGCAGTCGATCATCACCCGTGCCGGGAGGCCCGCCTTCTCGAGGGCCTCGGCGGCCGACGCGATCGACTCGGCGTCGAAATTGGGTCCGCGGGTACCGCCCCGAAGGATGATGTGGCAGTCCTCGTTGCCGGCGGTCTCGACGACCGCGCCGTTGCCGAAGTCGTCGACTCCGAAGAAGACATGTTCGGCCGCAGCGGCGTTCACCCCGTCGATGGCGACCTGGACGTTGCCGTCGGTGCCGTTCTTGAAGCCGATCGGCATCGACAGGCCCGAGGCGAGCTGGCGGTGCACCTGGGATTCGGTGGTGCGTGCGCCGATCGCACCCCAGGCGACGGCGTCGGCGATGTACTGCGGGCTCGTCGGCTCGAGGAACTCACAGCCGACGGGCAGTCCGAGGTCGATGATGTCGAGTAGCAGTGATCGAGCGGTCCGCAAGCCACGTTCCACGTCGAAGGTGTTGTCCATGCCGGGGTCGTTGATGAGACCCTTCCAGCCGACCGTGGTGCGCGGCTTCTCGAAGTAGACCCGCATGACGATCTTCAGGCGATCGGAGTAGGCCTCGGCCAGCGGTGCCAGACGACGGGCGTAGTCGATCGCGGCGATCGGATCATGGACCGAGCACGGTCCGACGATGACGAGCAGGCGCTCGTCGCGGCCGGCGAGGATGTCGGCGATCTCGTCGCGGTCCCGCGCAACCGCGAGCGCACGCCGTGCGGTCAGCGGCAGCTCGCTGCGGACGGTGTCCGGCGACGGAATCGGACGGAAGGACTTGATCCGACGATCGGAGGTCGATTCGGTTTGCTCGGCCGTACGCGTCGAGAGATCCGGGAGTGTGGTCACGATGTGTGCCTTTCGAGGTCATGCCCTGTCGGTGGTCAATCCGGGGCACGCCTTCTCAGTGGTGGAGCCCCGCTCAAAACGACAAGAGCAGCGACCGTATGGTCGCTGCTCGGGCTCCGGGTGTTACGTGCGCGCGCTTGGTCAGCGCTTCATCGTGGCCCCACCCGGAGCCTCGATAAAGCGCCAATAGGCGCGCACGGTGCTGATCACGGCGACAACACTAGCACAGGGCCCTCCTACGGATGGCCATGGGTGTCAGGGGTGGCCACGGTCGATCAGTTCACTGAGCACGATGATCGATTCGGACCTGTCCACCGGACCGGCAGCCCGGATGCGCTCGAGCGCCTGCTCGAGGTGCCGCACATCGCGGGCGCGAACCCGAAGGATGGCGTCGGCCTGACCCGAGATGGTCGCCGCGCTGACGACCTCGGGGATCGGTTCCCACGACGCCTTGAGCTCCTCGGGTGAGATGTTGCCGCGGCAATACACCTGCACATAGGCCTCCGTGGTCCATTGCATGGCGTGTGGATCGACGATCGCGGTGAACCCCCGGATCACCCCGTCGTCGAGGAGACGGTCGACGCGCCGCTTGACCGCGGGCGCCGAGAGTCCGACCTCGTCGCCGATCTGGGCATAGGTCGCCCGCGCGTCGCGGGTGAGGCAGGCAAGCACCTTTTCATCGAGATCGTCGAGGTGTCGCAACAGAGGCCCCCTTTCCGGAAATTCGCGGCGATTTGTTGCGCCCATACGCAATTCACGGCGATTGTTTGCACCAGAGTCCGACGATACCCTCGATTCATGACGCTGATGCCCCACGACGTGAAACCTCCCGACCACGATGTGGAACCGCATGTGGCACACAACTACTCGCCGATCCCGGTGACCGCGGCCAGCGCCGAAGGCGCCTGGATCACCGATGTCCACGGCAAGCGTCACCTCGACTGCCTCGGCGCCTATTCGGCGGTCAACTTCGGACACCGGCATCCGCGGATCGTCGCGGCAGCACTCGAGCAGATCGACCGGGTCACCCTCACCAGTCGCGCGTTCCGCTCGGACCGACTCGAACCGTTCTGCGCCGCACTTGCCGAGTTGTGCGGCAAGGAGATGGTGCTGCCCATGAACACCGGCGCCGAAGCCGTCGAATCGGCGATCAAGGTCGCCCGCAAATGGGGATACGACGTCAAGGGCGTGCCCGACGGCCGCGCCACGATCATCGTCGCCGGCGGCAACTTCCACGGCCGCACCACGACGATCATCTCCTTCAGCGACGACCCCGACGCGCGCAACGGATTCGGCCCGTACACACCGGGTTTCGTACGCGTCCCCTTCGGCGACGTGGAGTCACTCGCCGCTGCGATCGACGAGACGACCGTCGGTGTCCTGGTCGAGCCCGTCCAGGGTGAGGCCGGGATCATCGTGCCGCCCGACGACTATCTGCCGCGAGTACGCGCACTCTGCACCGCCGCCGACGTGCTGTTGATCGCCGACGAGATCCAGTCGGGCCTCGGCCGCACGGGGCGGACCTTCGCCCTCGAACACTGGGGCGTCGAACCCGACGTCTATCTGCTGGGCAAGGCGCTGGGCGGCGGGATCGTGCCGGTGAGCGCGGTCGTCGCGAACACCGACATCCTCGGGGTCCTGCACCCCGGACAGCACGGCTCGACGTTCGGCGGGAACCCACTCGCCGCGGCGATCGGTCACACCGTCGTCGACATGCTCGCCGAAGGCACCTGGCAGCGACGCGCCACCGACCTCGGCAACCACATGCACACGCGCCTCGGTGAATTCATCGGCCACGGTGTCGTCGCGACCCGCGGTCTCGGACTCTGGGCGGGAATCGATCTCGATCCAGCACTCGGCACCGGCAAGGACTTCTGCCTACGCCTCGCCGAGGGCGGCGTCCTGGCCAAGGACACCCACGGTTCGACGCTGCGCCTCGCCCCTCCGCTCGTCATCACGGTGCCGGAGATCGATTGGGCGGTCGACCGATTCGCGGAAGTGCTGCACGGCTGAAGTGCTGAACGGATGCCGTGCTGACCGGATGAGGGCGGACGGGTCAGCGTGACGCGAGCCTGCGGTCGCGGTTGAGCCACCACGTCGACGTGGACAGCACCGTGGCGAACGCACACCAGGCCGGGTAGGCAGCGAGGGCAGCCCCGGCCGGCGCATTCACGGCACCGGTGCGTCGGGCGAGGTAAGCGCTGCTGACCGTGAGGACTGCTGCGGCCACCGACGCAGTGCCCAGCGCCCCCTTACCGAAGTAGATCCAGCTCCACGCCCCATTGAGCGCGAGGTTGGCGCCGAGCGCGGCGAGGCACGCCTGTTTCGTGTCGTTCTTCGCGTCGCCCGTCGTTGCGCCTGCGGCGGATTCGTCCAAGCCGTCGATCGCGACCGCCGAGGTGACCGCGATGTCGGTGTAGAGGGCGGTCCAGGCCACCGGGAACACCCAGGCGGGCGGGACGAAGGAAGGTTTCTTCAGCCGCGGATACCAGGTCTCGACCGCCGGCCTGGTCACGATGCTGCCGATGGCACCGGCCGCGGCGGTGGCGAGTGAGGTCCCGGTCAGGGTGGAGATGCGCATGGCCACGAGTACCCGTCACGCGGTATCCGACACCTGCTTCACCTGAACTGCGCGGCGAGTGATTCCTCGTCCGTGACCGGAAGCCCGCACACCGTTCCCCGGCACACGTAGGCTGCGTCGCGTCCGCCGACCGGTCCGCGGGCGACCAGCAGCGGATGTGAATCCACTTCACCGGCGACGACGACCGCGCCGCCGGGGACATGCGCCCAGGACGCTCTGGTCAGCGACTGATCCGACGTCGGACCCTGCGCGACGGCGATCTGCAGCGGGCCGGCGACCCGCGCCGACATCACCGACATCCAGTGCCCGGCCGATCGCGGAAGCTTGGCGACGATCACCGAGGCACGGGACAGACTGTGTTCCAACAGTTCTGCATAGCCGACCGCCCTCTCCGGGTCGGCGAGCATCGACGCGGTCAGCAGCGCCTCGGCCATCAGCGACGCACCCGACGGAGTGGCGCCGTCGATCGGATCGCGAGGACGGGCGATGAGCCCTTCGCACGTGGCGTCGAACCAGGCGCCGGGCGCCTCCGGGTCGGCGAAGAGTTCGATCGCGGTGTCGAGCAACCCCAATCCTGCTCCGAGCCAACGGGTCTCGCCGGTGACCTGGAACAGTGTCAGGAGAGCCGTACTCAAGGCCGCATGGTCGTCGAGTCCGCCGTCGGCCCCCACGGCACCGCCGAGCGACGAACGCTGAAGCCGACCACCGACCAGATGGCCGCGCAGCAACTCATCGGCGCAGCGGACCGCGTCGTCGACGAAGCCGGTCTCGCCCAGCCCGGCGCCCGCCTCGGCGAGCGCGGTGATCGTCATCGCGTTCCACGCGGTGACGACCTTGTCGTCGCGGGTGGGCTGGACACGTCTCGCCCGGGCGTCGAACAGCGCGGCGCGCACGGCGTCGAGGCGGTCGCGGTCCTCCGGATCCGCCGGGAGCTGCAGCGTCGAACGCCCGTGTTCGAAAGTGCCCTGATCGGTCACGACGAACAGCTCGGCGGCCCAACGTCCCGCCTCCGGCCCGAGCACCTCGACGAATTCGTCCGGAGTCCACACATACGTGGAGCCCTCCACCCCGCCGGCATCGGCGTCGAGCGACGAGGCGAACCCGCCCGGCACCCGGAGATCCCGTCGGAGGAACGTCACCGTTTCCTCGACGACGCGGTGCGCGAGCGGATCTCCGGTCCGCCGCGCGAGATGCGCGTAGGCACGTAAGAGCTGTGCGTTGTCGTAGAGCATCTTCTCGAAATGGGGCACGACCCAGCCGGCGTCGACCGAGTAGCGGGCGAAGCCCCCGCCGAGTTGGTCGTAGATGCCGCCGCGACCCATCGCGTGCATGGTCCGGGCGGCGGCATCGAGCGCGGCGGCGTCGCCGGTGCGTTCGGTGTGCCGGATCAGCGCTTCGAGAAGAGCCGAGGGCGGGAACTTGGGTGCGCCGCCGAAACCGCCGCGCTCACGGTCTTCCTCGTCCAGCACCGTGCGGACACCGTGTGCCAGCAGCCGGTCGTCGACCGGAACGGTTCCCGCGGGTAGCGGTGAGGTGTTCACCACAATGTGTTCGCGCACCTTCGCGGCGGTGTCGTCGAGGTCGGCGCGTCGCTGGGTCCACGCCTCGGTGACCGCGGTCAACACCTGCCGGAACGACGGCATCTGCCCGCGCGGACGGGGTGGGTAGTAGGTGCCGGTGTAGAACGGGTCGCCATCGGGGGTCAGGAAGCAGGTCATGGGCCAGCCCCCCTGCCCGGTCATCGCGACGGTGGCAGCCATGTAGATGGCGTCGATGTCGGGACGTTCCTCCCGGTCGACCTTGATGCAGACGAAGTCACGGTTCATCTGGGCCGCGGTGGTCTCGTCCTCGAAGGACTCGTGTGCCATCACATGACACCAGTGGCAGGCCGCGTAGCCGACCGACAACAGGACCGGCACATCGCGGTCGCGTGCCCGGCTCAGCGCGGCGTCGGACCACTCCTGCCAGTGCACGGGATTGTCGGCGTGCTGCCGGAGATATGGGCTCGTCGCCGAGCCCAGCATGTTCGACGACCCGTCAGGTGTCCGCCGGTCGTCGCTCATCGGTCCCGGCCGTGCTCGTCGCGTCCTGGTCGCCGGGTGCGGCGTCGTCGGGTGCTGCGCCATCGGTTACGGCGCCATCGGTTACGGCGCCGTCGGGTGCAGCGTCGACGTGCGCCGAGGCAGCGGCGATCGGACCGGAGGGATCGGTGCCCTCGTCGAACGCCTGATCCGCTTCGGGGTGCTCGGTGTCGAAGGACTCGGGCAGCTTCTTGAGCTGACGGCCCATCGACCAGATCAGGAACGCGGTGCCGACCAGCAACACCAGGATGACCAGCAGTCCCAGAGGGGACGACTTGCCGAATTCCGGTCCCTGCGGCTCCTCCGCCGCGACGACCATCACGGTGTTCACGAAGTCCACGTTGTTCACGATGTCGATGTTCATCACGCCTCGATTCCGGCGAACAGATCGGTTTCGGGCAGGGCCGTCTTCACGCGCGTCTTGGCCAGCTCGAACTCTTCGGTCGGCCACAGTCGCTGCTGCCACTCCAGCGGTACGGCGAAGAACATGCCGTTGGGGTCGATCTGCGTCGCATGGGCCCGCAGCGCGTCGTCACGCTGGGGGAAGTACTTGGCGCATTCCACCTGGGTGGTCACCCGGCCCATCAGGTCACCGCGGCTGGGATCCCACTTGCTGAGCCACTCGGCGAACGGACTCTCCTGGCCGTGACGCGCGAACTCGTCGGAGAAAAGGACCATGCGATCGCGGATGAACCCGTGGGTGTAGTAGATCTTCGACACCGTCCACGGTTCACCGGTTCCGGGGAACGCGTCGGGTTCCCCGGCCTGGTCGTAGGCCGCCAGCGACACCTCGTGGCAGCGGATGTGATCGGGGTGCGGATATCCACCGTGCTCGTCGTAGGTGATCATCACGTGCGGACGGAACTCCCGGACCACGCGGACGAGTGCCTCCGTGGCCTCCTCCAGCGGGACGGTCGCGAACGAGCCCTCCGGCAGCGGCGGCAGCGGGTCACCCTCGGGCAGCCCCGAGTCGACGAAACCCAGCCAGGTCTGCTTCACACCGAGCGCCTCGGCGGCCTTGGCCATCTCCTCGCGGCGGACCTCGGACATCCGCTCTTTGATGCCGGGACGGTCCATCGCCGGATTCAGGATGTCGCCCCGCTCGCCACCGGTCAGGGTGACGACGAGCACCTCATTGCCCTCGGCCGCATATTTGGCGGACGTGGCCGCACCCTTGCTCGACTCATCGTCGGGGTGCGCGTGGACCGCCATCAGACGGAACACACCCGGCTGCGGGTCGTCGGCGTGGGTTTCGGTCACAGTTCCTCACCTTCGGATCGCTACTCGTCCCATGGTAGGTATTGACGCGTGAACAGTTCGGATGGGGGCGCCGCAGAGCGCCCTCGCAGCGGCCCGCGCGCGACCTACCCGGAGCATTCCGCGACCGCTCAGACCCGTCGGCGCTGGTTCGTCGCGCTGTCGATACTCGTCGTGGTGGCCGGCGTCACGCTGGCGGCGATCGGGTACAGCAAGTTCGGCACCGCCGACGTGTCCGGCGAGGCCACCGGCTACGAGATCCTCGACAGCAACACCGTCGCCGTGCAGTTCACCGTCGACCGCTCCGACCCGAGCAAGCCCGCCGCCTGTGTGGTGCGTGGACGATCGAAGGACGGCAGCGAGACCGGGCGCCGCGAGATCCTGATCCCGGCCGACCCCGCCGAGCGGATCGGTGTCCGCACCGAGGTCACCACCTCCAAACCCCCGGTGATCGGTGAGGTCTTCGGTTGCACCGTCAACGTGCCCGCCTACCTGCATCCCGAGTCGTGAGCACCCGGCAGACCAGACCAGGCGAGACACCCGCACCCCGCGCGGCGTTCGCCGCCATCGGTAGCCGCTACTTCCCGCTGCTCGTCGGGCTGTTCGTCGGCGTGATGCTGATCAGCAACGTCACCGGCACGAAGGGTGTCGTGCTGTTCGACGACTGGCTCGACGTCGACCTCGGCCCCATCCACATGCAGGGCCTCGTCACCGACGGCGCGTTCTTCCTGTTCCCGCTCGCCTACGTCCTGGGCGACGTGATCAGTGAGGTGTACGGGTTCCGCGCGATGCGCCGCACGATCCTGGCCGGTTTTGCCGTCCTCATTCTCGCGTCGTTGTGTTTCTGGCTGACGATTCAGCTGCCCGCCGCCGATTTCTACGAAGGCCAGGAGGCTTTCGAAACCGTCGCCGGCGTCGTTCCACAATTCCTACTTGCCGGACTTGCCGGATATGTGGTGGGCGAGTTCCTGAATTCATTCGTGTTGGTCAAAATGAAAGAGCGCGCCGGTGAGCGACATTTGTGGGCGCGCCTTTTGGGATCGACCGTCGTCGGCGAATTCGCGGACACCCTCGTCTTCTGCTCGATCGCCGCATCTGCACTGGGTATCTCCACGTGGGGGGACTTCGTCAACTACACCGTTGTCGGGTTTGTCTGGAAGACAATGGTCGAGATCGTCATCATGCCGGTGACGTATTTCGTTGTCGGATGGCTGAAACGAGCCGAGCCCACCTATCAGGAAGCACTCGACGCAGCAACCGCCCGCACAACGGATGTGCCATAGGTCTCGTCGGCTGGTAAGATGGTCGGATACACGGCTCCGCGAGGGGTCGTGTTGCTGCATTTTTAGCGTCCAAATGTCGCGCGGTGAAAAAAGTCGCAACGCGGCGCGGGCAACACGAAGGAGTGACCGATGACCGACACCCAGGTGACCTGGTTGACCCAAGAGTCGCACGATCGCCTCAAGAGCGAGCTCGACTCATTGATCGCCAATCGTCCGGTCATTGCTGCCGAGATCAATGAGCGACGCGAAGAGGGCGACCTCAAGGAGAACGGTGGCTACCACGCTGCCCGCGAGGAGCAGGGCCAGCAGGAGGCGCGTATCCGCCAGCTCCAGGAGCTGCTGAACAACGCCAAGGTCGGCGAGGCACCGACCCAGTCCGGCGTCGCCCTGCCCGGCTCCGTCGTGACCGTCTACTACGACGGCGACGAGAAGGACTCCGAGACCTTCCTGATCGCGACCCGCGAAGAGGCCGCGTCGGGCGGCAAGCTCGAAACCTACTCCCCCAGCTCGCCCCTGGGCTCCGCACTGATCGACGCCAAGGTCGGCGAGACGCGTGAGTACTCCGTGCCCAGCGGCGCGACCATCAAGGTGACCCTCGTCAGCGCGGAGCCGTACCACAGCTGATCCCAGCCGTCTGACCACGAGCCGAGCCCGGGACGACATCGTCCCGGGCTCGCTTCGTCTGATCAACCTCGTTTCGACATGCAGACTTCGGTCGACGTCTGCCGGTCGGGACTGAGGTTCGCCTGTCCGCAGGTGCGGTCAGCCGAGGTTAACCTTCACACCGCCGGAGAACACCGAATCGTGGAGCTCGATGCTGGCCGGTTTGGCGTCAACGGGCATGTCGTAGACGACCTTGACCTCGACTGTGTTACCCGGATTGATGTTGTCCCAGACGGGAATGTCGCTGCCGCCGAGGTAGATCTGCGCGGTGGTATCGGGCTCGAAGCTGCGGCCCTCGGTGTCGAAGAGCTTCTGATTGGTGGGCGAGAAGTCCTTCGGCTCCTTGCTGGTGTTGTGCACCGTCATGGTGACGACCACGAACTGTCCCTGCGCCTCCGCCGTGAGGAACTCATTTTCGCCGACCGACGACAGGCCCGACTCGACGTTGGTGACGACGAACTCGAACTTGCCGTCGCGCACCGGCGTGTTCAGGCCGGCGGCCTGATCGTCGGCCTTCTTGTTGCCCTTGTCGTTTCCAGCATCGCCGTTACCCGAACCCGCCTGCTCGGCCGAGTTCGAGTTGTCCGACGAAGCGGTGTTGTCGGTCCCCTCGTCCCCACCGCCGGATACGGCGGCGATGATGACAATGAGCACGACCAGGATGCCGACGATCCACGGCCACTTCTTCTTCTTCGGCGGCTGGATCGGCGCCTGGTACGCCGGCGGTGCACCGTACGGACCGGGAGCTCCGTACTGGGGCGAGAAATTGTCAAGACCTGTGGATCGGGGTGTTTCAGGCGACCTCCGTTCCGGTGCGCTCGTCACCGTTTGAAGGC
>NZ_WXYI01000022.1:0-56261 GCF_009872315.1 Gordonia sp. YY1
AAGCGCTACATCGCCCGCGAAGTGTTCCGCGACCTCACCACCGACCTCGGAACCCTTGACAAGCTATAGGACCGTCTTGTTGCGAGGCCTTCGAGGCTCGTCGCTATCGCTCCTCGCACCTCAGGCAGCGGGAGGTTCGGGCAGCTGTTCGGGACGTTCCGTACGTGGTCTCCAGGCGTCCTGCGCAGATGCATCAGAAATGGCCGTTTTAGGCCTCTGACCACCCGATTTGTGGTTTGCTCGAAACCTGTCATAAGCTATGCGAGCTCCCAGCGGAGAAGCGAGACCGGCCCCCTTCGTCTAGCGGCCTAGGACGCCGCCCTTTCAAGGCGGTAGCGCGGGTTCGAATCCCGTAGGGGGTACGCCTGGATGGCACTCGGCAACGAGAGTCGGACAGAACAATTAAACAAGGCCCTGTGGCGCAGTTGGTTAGCGCGCCGCCCTGTCACGGCGGAGGTCGCGGGTTCGAGTCCCGTCAGGGTCGCCAGAGATGACCGGCGCATTCGGTTCTACCGGATGCGCCGGTTGTCTTAGGGCCAGGTAGCTCAGTTGGTACGAGCGTCCGCCTGAAAAGCGGAAGGTCGCCGGTTCGATCCCGGCCCTGGCCACTCAAGAACCACCTGGTGACGGGTGGTTTTTCGTGTCTCTGGGGCGGGTGCTGGCAGGGCCCCGATGACCCAGAGTGACCCATTCCAGATTTAATCGCCGACGCGGTGACCCCGATGACCCAGCCGGCGGTCACTCCGAAGAGGCAGCGTCCGGCTTAGCGGTCGTGATCGAGTTGAGCACCGCGGCGGCATCAGCGAGCGCGTCGTTCGTCGAGTGCGCGTACGTGCGCAGCGTGAACCCGGCGTCTTGATGCCCGAGCCACGCCGCGATGACCACGACCGGCACACCGCGCATGTGCATCAGCGTCGCGCAGGAGTGCCTCGCGTCGTGCAGGCGAACGTGTGGGAGTCCGGCGTCGCTCAGCGCCGACTTCCACGCCTTCGTCAGTGTGTCCGGGTGAGGCGGGCTGCCGAACTCGTCCACGACAACGAGTCCGGAGTCCTGCCACTTTGAACCGAGCGCGAGGCGAAGCTCCCGCTGCCGCTTCCGCTCCGCCCGCAGCGCACGGGCGAGATCGTCCGGCATTGGCAGAGTCCTGGTGCTGGTCTTCGTCTTCGTCGCGCCGGTGACGCTGCCGCCCGAGACCGCGAGGCGCGCAGCGGAGATCGAGACGGTGCCCTTGTCGAAGTCGATCGAGTCCCAGTCGAGCGCGAGGATCTCACCGCGGCGCAGCCCGTACACCGCGAGCTGCCACGCGATCCCGAATGCATCGCCCGCCGTCGCCTTCAGCAATGCGGTCACCTGCTCCGCGGACAGCGTGTGCATCGTGGACTTCTCGGTGGGGAGACTCTTCACGAGCGCAGCGGGGTTACGGACCACGATGCCCTGCGCCATCAAGTCATCGAAGATCGATCGCGCCCTTGCCAGCATTGGGTTGATCGAGGCTGGTGCCCATGGGGCGCGGACCTGCTTCTTGTTCTTGATCAGCTTCTCCGGCGCGTGCCAGGTGCCCATGCGGCTCGTGCCGTCGCGCAGCGCAGTGACTACCTTCTCTATGTCGGCCTTCGTCACCTGCTGCACGGGCCGATCACCGAGAGCGTCGACCAACGGCCGCAGCGACGTGATGTACGCCGACACCGTCTTCGGCCGGATGCGCTGCCCGATCAGCCACGAGTCCACAGCCTGGCGCACCGTGATCTCGCTCGGCGCGACGTGCGTCCCGTGACCGAGTTCGGAGACGACAGTGCTGCGCCACTTCACCGCGGCCTCGACCGTGTCGAACCGCTTCTTGTGCTGGAACCGCGAGCCGTCGGGCCGTTGCCCGTGCACCCGCACCTCGTATCTGCGGCCGGCGCTCGTCTCTACTACCTTTACCCAGTCGGGTCTGCGTGCCATGCACTGAGCCTCTCTTGAGGCACGGCCATTTGCATTGTCAAAAGGACGACACGCCGAGATGTAGACGAAGAACCAGGGAGCACTCAGCGCGACACGCCGAAAAGTACGCGATTCCGTCTCAGTTGGAGGCGTCCGTTTCTCGTGGTGCGATTGCAACATGAACGAGAGCACGACTCCCGACATCGCCGCCGCGCTCGCCACTCTGCTGGCCGCGGTCGGCCAGAACCAGCCCAACCAGACGCCGGCACCGGTCACCATGTTGACCGTGTCGGAGACCGCCGAGCTGCTCCGCTGCAGCGAGTCGCTGATCTACGCGCAGCTGCGTGACGGCAGACTCCGCGGGGTGAAGGTCGGCCGGCGTCGCCTGATCCCGAGCGCCGAGATCGACCGCCTCATCTCCGGCGACATCGCCGCGGCGTAGGCCCCGAACAGCAACGCACCCCGTCACTCGCAGTGAGTGGCGGGGTGCGTTGCGTCGTGAGTCAGGCCGCGGCCTCGATCGCGTGAACCGCTCCCATGACCGCGACACGCTCCATGATCACGTGCCACCGATTCCCGACGGACATCGCGAGCGAGGCTCGGGCCGCCTCGTCCAGCTCCGCGCTCCCGGCGGCGGCCACAGGATCGCTCTCGATCACCGTGTCGATCACGGCGGTGGCTGCCGGATCGGTGAGCCCGTCGATACCCTCGGCGAGCCACCGAACGTGGGCTACTGCGAGCGCGGCGGCGAACGCGAGCGTGGCGGTTCCGCTGTTGGGGTCTGTCTCGGTGAGCAGTTCGATCGTCGCGCGGCGGTACATCTGCTCGTCGGCGGTCAGCTCGGGCACCTCCGTCACGGCGGCGAGTGCGGCCACGTCACCCCACACCTCCGTGAGCCAGTCCGAGAGCGTGAGCATCGTGAAGGGCCCGACCTCCACGGCGGCGGCGTGAACCGCCGGGTCCGTGCTCAGCTCGGCGATCAGCTGGCACGCCAGCGTGGTCCCCTCCAACTGCGCACGATGTCGAGCGGCGGCCACTGCCCCGGCGTACGCGGTGACGGCGGCGGGCGCGTCGCTGTCTCGGGCGATGGCGTAGGCGGCGTGACGGAAGGCGTTCTCGTTCATCGTTCTCTCCTTGGTTCCTGTGGCCCGGCGGTCGGGGCCCGGCACCCGCTGAGGCGGATGCCGCACCCGGACGGTCGGCTCAGATGTCGGCGTCGGTCTCGGGGTTGCCGTCGGTCTTGCCGGCGTAGACACCGAACGGATCGCCGGGCGGCACACGCGGTGCGTTTGGATCCGGCGTCCAGATGCGCTGCAGGTTCTCGTCGTGGTTCTCGTTGGGATCGGTCATGGTTCATCTCTCCTGTTTCTGGTCCGGCGGACCGGCCGTCTCCACGTCACGGGGTACGCGGAGCAGCCCCGCTCGTCGGACTCAGCCGGCCGCCGAGGTGCGGTCTGCCTCCAGGGCCGTTCCGAGGTCGGGCATCCAGTCGCCGGCGAGCACCTGGGCGATGCGCACGATCAGGTCAACGGTGCCGGGCTCATCCGGGACATAGGGGTTCTCGGCGTCGGGGTCAGTCATCACTCTTCTCCTTGGTCCGCCGGGTCAGCGACGGCTCGGGTCGGGATCGGTCCGACATCCGGTCACACCGACTGCTCGGGGATCGACCCGCCGCAGTTCGCCACCGTGCAGTGGACCGGCCCAGACCTCGTCGGAGTTGAAGCCGTGGACCACCGTGCTGCAGACGCCGTCCACGCTGGCCTGGTACACCGAGGCCGGCGGTGCGACGCCCTCTTCGTGGCGCGGGAAGAAGTTGTACGTCACGAGAGCTGTGGCGACCACGGCGCCGATGACGAGCAGCGCGAAGTGCGTGATCGGGTCGCCGAGGATGCGCTTGATGTTCATGGCCGTTTCTCCTTGTTTTAGTTCGGGTTCGTGCTCGCCGGGACGCCCGGCACGACTTCTCCCGCCGTGCAGCCATAGCCGTCATGGATTCGAGCCAGCGCGTCGCCGGCAGCGCGCGGTCCGCCGGAGCGGTTGAGGAACCACTCGGTGCCGTCAGCGAGACGGACCCCGACGTTGCAGACCGGGTTCGTGCCGTCGGGGATCGAGTAGATGAAGGGGTGTCCCTTCGCCTTCGCGGCCTCGGCCGCCGTCGTGTCCATCGCCGTGGCGGGAGCCGGTGCGGTGGTAGGCGCGGGCACGGAGCGACCCGAGCAACCCACCTGCGCGAAGTCCGTCTCGAACGCCGCTCCCTCAGGCTTGATCGGGCCGTTCAGGATCCACGGCGCCGCGCCGCCCGGCACGAGGAGCGCCGAGTGGCAGGCCACGCTTGCGCCGTCGGGCAGACCGACGAGGAACGGCCGGCCCGCCTTGAGCGCGGCCTCCGCCGCCGCGCGGTCCATACCGGTCGCGAGCCGGAGCTCCGGCACCGTGACGGTCGGAGCCGTGCTGCTGCTGCTCGGCGCCGAGACGGACTCGGTCGACGTGCAGCCGGTGAGCGCGACGGTGGCTGCCGCCGTCACCATCCCAGCCGCGATGAGCGTGTACTTCATGTTCTTCTCCTTGTTCATGGTCAGTTCGCGACGCGCAGTGCCACGCCGCGCTCGGGGATGTCGTGCGGCAGCTCGAACGTGACGCCCTGGACACGCACGAGGTTGCGGTCGCCGTCGCGCCAGCGGTAGGGCGTAGACACGGTCGGGTCGTCGACAGTGGGGATGTTCGCGAGCTGGTAGCAGGTGCGGTCGCTCGCCGCGCCGGGGTTCGACCGGAACCACCGCTCGTCGTCGCGGTCACGGGTGAGCGCGCCATCGCCGCGGTACAGGGGCCACAGCGCGGCATCCCAGGTGCGGATGTACTGGCATCCGGTGCGGTAGGTGAACGCGTACGGCAGGGCCTGCCGCGCCGCCTCCTCCGCCGCGATCCGGTCGACCGTGCTCGGGATCGAGAGGACGCCGTGGAGTGCGAGCTCGCGCTCGCCGACCTGAGCCTCAGCCTTCTTCACCTCGCGCGCTCCGAATGGGGAGGCCGAGCTGCTCGGTGCCGCGACCGGGTCGGTAGCCGCGGTGCCGCACGCGGTGGTCAGGGTGAGGGCGGCCGCGGCGAGCGCCGCGACCGAGTACTTCTTCGTGCTCATGTTGTCCCTTTCGTGGACGGAGTGAGGGGGGTGCACCCGGGTGTCGGTGGGGTGGGTAGCGGAGGTCTATGCGAAGGCCGGCTCGGCGGCCTCCAGCTCGCGGGCGGCCTTGACGATGCGCTGCACCGCGCTCTCCGTGATCCCGGTGGCCGCGGCGAGTTCGCGGTTCGAGTCGCCGTTTGCCTTCCCGCGAAGCACGCGGTGCACCACGTCGACCGAGGCTGTGGTGCGGCCTGCTTCGACGAGCAGTTCGGCGCGACGCAGGTGCTCCGAGTCGCCGTCTGCGTCGCGATCGGCGACGGTCCGCGTCGAAGGCGACGCAGGTGCATGCGTCGCGGCGGGTCGCGTCGTCGGTACCGCGGTGAGGCGCCGCGACGTGGCCGCTTCGTCGCCGTTGATGGTTTCTGCGTCGCGCGAATCGTCGCTGGTCACGGGGATCTCTTCCGTGTCTGCGTCGCGAAGCGCGTCGCGCTGCATCGCGGCGTGAGTCGCGGGTTCATCAAGCGCCGCGTCGCGAACGGAGTCGGTCTGCGTCGCGGTGGGAGCGGGCGCTGCGTCGCGAACTGACGCGGTCTGCGCCGCGGTGGGTGCGGGCTCTGCGTCGCGCGTCGCCGGGGCTTCGACCGGCTGCGTCACGGGTGCCTCGTCGCGAAGCACGGGCGCGTCGACGGGGCGGCCCGCCGCGATCTGCGTCGCGTCGGCGGGGGCGCTCCGCCACCAGGCGCGCACCCGCTGCGGGAGGGGTACGGCACCGGCCTGCTGCGCGCCGGCGGCGTCCTGCTGCTGTCGCGCCTCCCGCACCAACTCCAAGGAGGACACCGCGATCGTGATGTCCACGATGAGAGGCAGGATCATGGCGACTACCCAGTCGAGACCCAGCAGCAGTGCGAGGTCACGCTGCGTGATGTAGCTGACGACGAAGGCACCCAGGGCGACCACCGCCGCGGCGGCCACCCCCACCCAGTCCCTGCTCCAGTTCCGGGCGCGGGCAGGGCCGCTGACCTGGTTGTGCGTGATCCAGAACAGGAAGACCGGCGGGATCGAGGCGAGCACCGCAGCACCCGCCGCGGAGGCGATGAACGCGTGCCACACGTTCAGCCCGATGGACGTGGCGAGGGACAGGGCGAGGAGGCCCTTCCAGCGCGGCCAGGTACCGGCGGCCTGGGCTCCTGCGTTCTCCATGCTCTTCTCCTCGTCATGTGCCTTGACCTGCGGAAACGGCGGCACCGGCCGGACTGGCTGATCGACGGCCACAGTGGCGGTCCCTGCCGACCGGTCCGGCTGATCGGCGGCCACGGCGCTCGTAGCGGGCGTTGTGGCGGTCCTTGTAGCGCGGGTTGTAGCGGAACCCGGGTTGTGTTTCGGGTCGACCGGACCCTCGTCAGGGGTGTAAACGTGCAGGTCGCGGGTCTGGAAACACATACCCGGACCCTCGGCCGGCGCGTCCGGACCGGTCACCGCGGTAGGCGCTTGTAGCGCGGGGGTGATCATGCGTTTGCCTCGCGTTCGACGCGTGCATCCGCGACCATCTGTGCGACCGCGTGGCGCCCCAGACCGATCCGGTCGGCCAGCGCGCGCTCGGAGACGCCGGCCTCGTGCAGCAGCAGGAGCGTGTGTGCGATCCGGCGCCGGCGTGCCTTCTCGCCGCGCACCCACCGCTCGAGACCGATCAGGGCATCCTCGGCGGAGTATGGATCCTCGGGGTGGGGAGCGAGCTTCTGGCTAGCCACGGTGATGACGACGGAGAGCGCCTTGGCGGCCTCGCGCAGCTCCTCGGTCGCGCGGGCTGCTGCGGACGGATCGTGGGTCACGAAGCGAGTCACGGTGGTTCCTTCCTGCTGGACGGTCTGAGAGTTTGTGTGCGGCACGGTCTTAGAACTGAGGTGCGGATTGCGCGACGGTCGCGCTGTCTTCACGCACGCGCGCAGCCCCCGGTTTCCTGGATTCCGGTGATCGCTTCGGCCACGGCGGCCTCGACCAGGGCCTCGTCGAGCTCCTCGGTGGGCTTGTACTTGCCGACCTCGGCGCGGGCGACGGACCACTTCCCGCTGCCCTCATCGACCAGGTCCGCATGTCGCGCGTGCGCGAGGGGCTGTCCGGCCAGACGGCGCTGCAGCGTGTTCGGATGCACGCCGAGCGCTTCGGCGAGCGACATGCGCCGGACACCGCCGAGCACCAGCGCGGCGAGGACAGGGTCGAGCGCACCATCGAGCTGCTGACGCGACCGGTGCAGGTGCAGCACCGCCTCGAGCGCCTCATCGACCACGGCGGCCTCGGGTACGAGCCCCTGACTCACCGTGCTGATCGGACGGAGAGCCGCGGCGTAGGTACGGCCGAGGCTGCGGGCGGCGCCGATCATCGACTCGCGGGCGGCACGGATGCTGACCCTGTCCTTGCGTCGGAACATGCCGAGGTGCAGCTCCGGCACGGGAACCGCAGTGGGAGCCGAGGCGGCGAGGCGGTCGGTGAGGGTGCTGCTGCGGATCGAGAGGAGTCGGGCCAACTTGGACTCGCGGACCCCGGCGTCGATCAGCACGCGCAGCAGATCGGTCACAGCGGCATCGACGGTGGGTCGCGCGGCGATCAGGTGCAGCGCCGCGGTGAGGGCGGCCTCCACGGTGGGCGGGTCGGCGACGGTGCGGGCACCGATCGCGGTGAGGGGCTGCAGAGCGTCGGCGTGGGTGGTCACGACGCGGTCCGCAGCGCTGATGATCGCAGCGGTGGTGGCCATGGTCATGGAGGTCTCCTGGTCAGTTGAAGTGGCTGTCGAGGTCTAGGACTTCGCCGCCGCTGTCGAACTCCGGGTGCAGCGGGTCGTACTTGAAGTGGGCCGGAATCGGGTTGCCGTTCTCGTCGTCCAGCGGGACAGCCCGGAGCTCGCGCACGGTTGGTTCGGTGCCGTCCTTGCCGGCGTACAAGCTGAGGTCCTGCCAGTTCTCCAGTCCCTCCGGCGGGGCCCAGCCGAAGCGGCGGGTCGACGGCACCTTCTCCAACGCGGCCTTGGTCTCGCGCCAGCTGGCGAGGGTCTCGGCGGGGAGTCCAGCGAACTTCGGATCGGTGGGCTCCTCACCCGGGGTGTAGCCATGGAACGTGCGCACCAATGTGGGCTTGCCCTGGTGATCCATCAGCGCGAAGCCGGGTTGGCCCTCGACGATCCCGGCGGCGACGGCACGGGCCTCGTCCTGCTGGTCGGGCTGGAACAGGCGCTCGATGTGGCCCGATCCGCCGCTACCGGTCTTCGGCTTGCCGGCGATCAGGCGCCAGCCGGCGGACTGACTGATCGATCCGGGCAGCGAGGCGGCCAGAGCGCTCTGCATCACCAAGGTCATGTAGACCTTGACCGACCGGCCCTCCATGTAGATCTTCGAGACCAGCCGGACCAACTCCTTGCCGGCGTTCTGGTCGGCCGTGTCGGTGGAGTTCAGCAACTCGCTGAGCATGGATCCCCACTCATCGACGATGCACCACACGGGTGCGAACGGCGGGTCCGTCACGCCGCGCTGCGACAGGAGCGGAATCAGCGCCTGCCGCTTCTTCATCTCCTGCCGCGCCCACCAGAGCATCCGGCTGATGGCCGTGACCGACGTCGAGACGTTGCGCACGCCGGGCAGGTTCGCGGTGATCAGCTCGCCGCCCTTGGCGTCGCCGATGAGGATGCCGCCCTGCGGCGCGCCGGCGACCTCGATCGCGAACGCCGTGATCGCGGTGCGGACCCAGCGCGACTTACCCGACCCCGGCGAGCCGGCGACGAGTCCCATCGGACGGGTAGCGAGATCGATAGTCACCGTCTCGCCGTCGGCGGTGAGGCCGACGGGCAGGAACACCTTCCGCGCCACCTTGAGAGCAGACTCCGGCGACGTCGGGCGCCACAGCATCGGCGGCCGCAGGGTGATCGCGGTCGGCCACGTGATCTTCTTCTCCGTGTTGAGGCGCACGAGCACCTGCGAGGTACCGACCTCATGCACCGTGACTGCGGTACGGAAGATCGCAGTCAGCTTCGGTACCGCCGCCTCGAACTCGGAGAACGGCTGGGCCTTGAGCATCCGCAGGGTGAACTCCGGACCGGTCGGGCCATTGCTGTCGATGGAGACCACAGTGGGCACGGTGCGCTGGCCGTTCACTACATAATCGAGTCCCGCCGAGGCGAGGATGCGGTGCCGAGCGAACTTGTCGTCGGCGTAGAAGGCTCCGGCAGCGTGCCCCGCGGCGTTCCACGGCGTTGCCGGGTCCGCCCCGACTCGCTTGCGCCAGACTCCGATCAGGTGGCCGCCATGGGGACCGCGACCGGCGAGGACCGTGCCACCGTACTGGCCGGCACCGATCGCGAGTGCTTCGCGCTGGAACGTCTTGATCGCGTCCTCGGGCTTGAGGCTCGGGTCAGTCTCCGCGAAGATGCGCACTCCCGGTCCGTGCGGCTCCGCATGCGCCGGCGCGTTGCAGCCGAACATCTGGCGGCGCCACGACTCGTCGGCGAAGCGCTGGTTCCAGAGGCGCGCAACGCGCTCGGGCGAGTCCTCCGGTTCGGCGGGCGCAGAGGTGACGCTGGTCTCGGGAGCGGGAGGCTCCGACGCCGCGGAGACCCGCCGCGCGAGCTCGACGAGTTCGGCGGCCTCGGAGTTCAGGATCTGCGTCTGCGACGCCTTCGCGGAGAGCTTTCCCTCACCCGCGACGGTCTCGGCGGCGGCCGTGTCGGCACGCCGCGTCTCCTTCTCTCTCTTGGGAGCGGGCTTCGCCTTGCGCTCAGGTGCGGGCTCGGCCATGAGACCCAGGAGCTCGTCGATGTCAGCCATGGACCGTCACCACTTCCAGATGTCGATCGAGGGCTGGTCCGTTGCCGGCGCAGCGGCCTGCTCCGGCTCCACGCGGTTGGTCAGCGTGGTCACGTAGCGACCCGTAGCCGCCTCGCGGACGAAGGGAGTCGCGCGCTCGACGCGGGCCTCGACGACGAGGAAGGGCAGCGCCTTGTCGAGCTGCTTCTCGGCGATGTGCAGACCCGCGGGCTGCACTACCAGCTCCACGTCGCCGTCGTCGTAGCGCACGTTCGTGAGGGTGGCCGACGGGGTAAACGCGCCGTCCTCATCGACCTCTCCGAGGCCTGCCTCCTGCGCAGCGGTCAGCCACGCCGCGGTCGCCCGGGCGAGGCTTCCGTCGCGACTCACCACGGCGGCGAAGGCGGTCCCGGTCTCCCACGGAGTCACCGCACCGAAGGCCGTGTACCGCTGCAGGTCCGTGGGGTCGGTCGACGGCGGTGCGGGGATCACGGGGTCCGGGGTGGGCGGGACCGCACCCATGTTCATGGGGTCGTAGACCTCGCGAGGCGGCATCTGTGCGGCGGCCTCCGCGTGTGCGCGTTGCACCGCGGCGGCATGTGCGGCCTCGGCGATCTGACGACCGCGGGCCTGGGTGGCGGCGGCGCGCTTCTGCTTCTCCTCGGCGGTGTCACGCCGGTTCACGATGACGACCCACACGACGAACGCGACCAGTCCGCCGAAGAAGAGGAACGCGCCCCAGTCTTCGAAGAACGAACTGAACCAGTCGCCGATGCCCCCACCGGAACCGCCGGACGAAGGCGTCGTGGTGGGCGGGGTGTTCACGACGTTGCACAGGCGTTGGAGGTTGTCCGACAGTCCCACGCAGTCCGGATCCGCAGCATCGGCGGCCGCAACCGGCGTGTTGAGCGTCGCGACCGCGAGGGCCGCGAGGGTGAACCCGCAGGTCAGAAGGCTGCGGGCGCCGGGGGACGTGACACTCGCTCGTCGGGAGCTCGGGGCGGGTCGGTTGATCATGTTCACCAGCGTGCAGCGTTCTAAGACCGTCCCGCAATCGGCGAACGCACTGGTCAGAGCCATTTCTGGCGCCTCACGACGGTGTATGGCACCGCGTGGCGACCGATGCCGCGTCAGAAAAAAGTCTCGGGACACGACACGCTCCTGACCTGGGCGTTTCATCTGAGTCGTCGTCTAGTGGCGGCTGGAGCCATAGTTCTGCGGCACACGGCGCCACGAGGCGCACCAACCCGGGGAAAGGACCGAGATGAAGCAGAACAACATCGTGCGGCGGCTGGGCTACCGGCCTCGCGACGTGGTCGAGGCGACGGGCTTCAGCCTGCGCACCGTCCAGCGCAAGATCGCGAGTGGTGAGCTCGTCGCGCACCGGTGTGGAAGCGCGGTGATCGTCTACCCGGAGGATCTCGAGGCCTGGTTGGGCTCGCTGCCGACCGTCGTGGATCGGGCAGCCGCGTGACCACCGACTCCGTGCGCGCCGCCGCCGAGTCCGCGTTCCGCGCTGCCCATCCCGGTGACCGAACCGGTGCCCTGATCGCCGGCTGCCGCGCCGCCGCACGCGTCGCGGACCCTGATCACGTCCGGGCCTTCACCATCGGCAAGCTCGCCGACGAGGAGAAGGCGCGCGCCAGGGAGATCGACTCCTGGTTGGACCTGCACTGGGCGCGGATCGCGCCCTAGATGCGCGAAAGGGCCGGTGTCGGCCGGCCCGCTTCGCTTCGAATACCCCCGCACTACCAAGAACGGAAGGACGTTCTCATGATCGCATACCCCGCCGATCTCGCAACCCTCACGGACGACACGCCGAAGACCCGCACCGTCCTCCTGAACCTCCCCGTCGCCGGCGTTCGCATCACGGATCAGGACCAGCTCGAGCCGTACGTCGCTACGCCGCTCGCCCACGGCGAGCGCATCGCCGGCCTGGTGATGACGCCGCTGGGCGTGGCCGTCACGGTCACCGTCGCCGATGGAGAGGTGGTGTCGGCATGAGTTGCATCGATCCCACCTACGACCAGCGTGGCGACCTCTGGGTCGGATACCGCCGCGCTTGGGAGACCGCCGAGGCCGAGGTGGTGGCGCGGTACGCCGGCGTGCAGATCGACGTCGTCCGCTCGGGACGCCTCGCCGTGACGCTCGACGAGGTGCGCCGGTACATGGCCGCGCACGGCATCCCCGAGCCGACGAGCATCCCTGAGAAGCTGCCGGCCTGCACGCCTGAGGAAGCGGCCTTCTTCGTCGACGCCATGCTCCGCGCTGGCCTCGCCCTGGTGCCCGCCCGGGTCGGTGACAAGCCTCCGATCTCGGAGTGGTGGACCGAGCGTGCCCCGATCGGCCGGGACGAGGCGATCGCGCACCTGGTCGCCGGTGGCAACCTGGACTACGACGCGGGACAGAGCGGCGTCGTGGTGATCGACTGTGAGGACGCGTCGTCCACGGCGTCGATGAAAGCGCTGGGCATGGTGCCCGACGCCATCACCGCGAAGGCACAGGACCCCACCACCTCGAAGTTCTGCGGTTCGCACTTCATCGTGCCGATCCCCGATGGCGTCGACCGGGACACTCTCGAGACGCGGACCGCGATCAAGCTGCCTGGCGGTGGTGTCGTGGACATCCTCGCCGGTCCCGCTGATCCCAAGCTGCGCAGTACCCGCGTCGTCGTGGGCCTGGGATCGCGACTCGACGTCGCGCCCGGGTACCGGTACGGACACACCGCCGATGGCGTGTTCACGACCGGCGAGTTCCAGAACCGCGGTCTCGCCGACTGGCTGTTCAGCAACGAGGTCGAGTGCCCGGAGTCCGTGGTGCCGCTGCACGGGATCCTCCTGCCTCGCCAGAAGCGGGAGTACACCCCGAACCCCAATGCGGACAGGATCACCCAGGAGGTCGACGGCATGGACGTCGACGCCATGCTCGCAGGGCAGAACCGGGTCTGGATCACGGAGTACGACTCGGACGGCTGTTACGTGCTGGGTTCGGACACCGGCTCCACCAACCGCTCGGCGGTGATCCACGACGGGTGCTCGGTCGGCCGCGGCGTTCACGCGTGGTCCGGTCACCTGCAGGAGGAGTGGGGGCGGCCGCACGGCAGCCGCCTCCAGTTCACCGCGCTGATCCACGGCGAGTCCGAGGCAGACGTCGCGAAGCGGTTCGACATCGACCTGAGCACTCCGCTCACCGCGGTCCCCGCGCCGGAGGGGTTCGAGTACCAGGAGCAGGATCAGGTGGCGGCGGAGACGCCCACCGCGGACTCCACTAACACCAGTGAGCAGCAGCGCTCCGAGAGCGCCCCCGCAGAGGCCTCGGATGACCTCGACGACGGGGACTCGGACGCCCAGGTCACCGCCACCGCCGAGGAGCTCGAGCAGGTGCGGCGGCTCCGCTCGGAGATCCAGGTCCGCGAGCGCCGCCTTGCCCTCATGACGCCGGGGCTGGGGCGCGCGGATCACTGGGCCAAGTGCACGGGCGTGTACCTCCATGGCCTGGTGACCGCGCTGATCTGCCACAGCATCACGCTGGTGCCCCCGAACGTCGTGCTCCCGTCGCGGCAGGGGCTGACCTTCTCCAAGGCGATGGGCGTGTCGGTGAACGCCTTCGGCCTGCTGAACGGCCCCTCGGCTGCTGGCAAGACGGTGACCATGGGTGTCGCCAACGCAGCGATCCCGATCGGCGGCCTCGGCATCAAGCCGATCAGCGACGGCACCGCCGAGGGCATCTGCCGAAAGGCGCGGAACGCGGATCACGGCTGGGTGGAGATCACCGCGACGGGCCTCCTCGTGGCCGCTGATGAGTTCGACTCCGTCGCCGAGGAGATGGGCCGCAACGGCTCCAAGTACGACGCGTTCACCCGCAAGATCTGGATGGGCGTGGAGGCCGGGTCCACCGCCAGCGATAAGAAGAAGGACGCCCAGCTTCCCGCGCACAGCACCCGCGTCTGCATGCTCTACGGCGCCCAGCCGGGAGCGCTGACCCCACTGATCGGGCAGGCCGGTCGGGGCACCCCGCAGCGGTTCGACTTCGGACTCGCCGGCGTGGTGCACAGCAGCGAGCGCGACGAGCTGTACGGGAAGCAGCCCACCCAGCCGATCCTCATGCACCAAGACCGGCTGCCGTGGTGGACGCCGACCGGTCTCCCGCCGGGGTACACGCCGCCGGAACCCGACGAGGACGGCAACGTGGTCACCGTGGGCGGCCTGCCCGGCTACGACGAAGCACCTCCGATCTGGGTGGGCGTCCCGGAGGTGGTGCAGAAGATCATCGACGCGGAAGGTGACCGCGCTGCGCTGCGGGCGGCGGACTGGGACCGTGCCCGACGCGAGGACGAGGCAGGCATCAGCGGCCACAACGTCCTGCTCCAGGAGCGCATGGCGTTCGCCATCGCCATGTGGGACGGAGAGCACAACATCGCGCAGGAACACTGGGACGCTGCGGAGTTGCTCCTCGAGATGCGTCAGCTGGTGTACGACGCCGCGGTCATCGAGTCGCGCATCACCGCGGGGAAGACGAAGACGGCCGAGGGGGTGGACCGCGGCATCGTCAACGCGGGCGCCAAGGCTTCCGAAGCGGCTACCACGGCACGACACCTGCAGTCGGCCTGCGACCGCATCATGGACCTCGTCGACGCCGCGGCGGGTGTCAGGGGGAAGGCTGCGCTGCGCAAGAAGGTCGAGAAGGCCAACCCGCGGCTGTTCGAGGACGGTGCCGTCCGAGTCGCGTACCTCGATGCCTCGCTGTCGAAGGTTCAGCGCGGGTTCGCCGCCACGGCTGTCGCGCAACTTCGAACCCAGCAGGTCATCACCGGGGAGGAGTCCGTGACCCGGCGCCCAGCCCTCAAGGTCGCGCCTCCGATCGGAACCATGCCGGCGCCCGCAGCGTAGGTTCCACACGTGCTCCACAGCGTGGAGACCCCGCAGCCGAACTCCTGGTTGCGGGGTCTTCCGCTTCCGGGCGAACCGAGGTAGTGGCGGCCACTACTTACGCAAGAACCAGGACAGGAAACCGGTTCCCACCTGCGGGTATGTGAGTAGTGGCTGTAGTGGCGGCCACTACTGGCTGCCCCGCGCTACGAGCCACTGCTCCGCTGCCTCACACGAAAGTGAGAGTCTGATTCATTATCTTTAATTTCGGTCACCGATCGAGGGCCGTAGACCTGCCGTGGAGTACCGATTCGGCGCCGTTTCGGCGGAGGGCGCGGGCCAGGGAGTAGTGGCCGCCACTACAGCCACTACTTGCATCCGCGCAGGTGAACGGTACTTTCTAGCAGTGGCTCCGGCGCAAGTAGTGGCCGCCACTACGGACTTTGTGATCTTGAATCGCGGACGTCCCGAACCTGGTACGTGCAGGTGCTGGAGGGCGGTGCCGAAGTCGCCCGCGTCGACATCTGCCCGGAACACGACCGCACACCCGCCGCGCTGTCGGTACCCACCGATACTGTCCAGGTCAACGCCGCACCGAGTGCGAGGACATGCTTCGGAATGCGGACCAAGCCAGGTGCGTTGGTGTGACACACTTGGGGTATTCACACCACAGCTCTCGCGGAGGGAGGATTCATGCTGACCGCAGACCAAGTCGCGAGCGTGATCATCGCTCGCAACGTGAAGCCCTGGACCGACGCGATGTCGTTGCAGAAGCTGCTCTACTACGCGCAGGCATGGCACCTGGCCGTCACCGGTGAGCCGCTGTTCGATGAGCAGTTCAAGGCGTACAAGGACGGACCTGTGGTCCCGCAGGTGCGTCACACCCGGATGGAGCAGTCCAGCCGCAAGCGCAGCGGGCAGAACCTCACCGGCATCGAGCTCGACGAGCTGAGCTCGAACCTGCTGGATCTGGTGATCGCGAGCTACGGGTCGATGTCCGCTGAGGAACTCAGCGCACTAACACACGCGGAGCGGCCATGGCTGGAGGCACGCGGAGATCTTCCTGATGACGCACCCGGCAACGCGCCGCTGTCGCCTGAGTCGATGGCCCGCTTCTACCGCGCGCATCGATCCCTGGCGGGTAGAACCGCCGCCGACCTCGCAGCCGGCGGCGTGTACATCCGTGACCCGAACGTCAGCGATGCGATCGACATCGACTCGCTGCTCGGCAGCCTAGACGACGATGAAACCGCAGAGGACGACTCACCGTGGGGTGGAGCGAACCTCGTACCTTCCCGCAGCGGTGATCGCCCCCGCCGGCCCCATCGGGTCCGCTCCTGATCCAGTGACGGACGGCCACCGGCATCTCGTCGTGTTCGACGTGAATGTGTACCTCGACACAGCGTTCCTCACCGGTCCGCCGTTCTCTTGGGAGTCATTCGATGCGATCGCGGCGTCGATCGCGCAAGTACCCGTCCCACATCCGGATGGCGCCTACGACTCGCTCCGGGCGATAGCGACCTGCCAGTCCGGGACCTTCGCGGGGTTAGAAACCGTCGAGGTGTTCACCAACGACCACATCGAGGACATGGTCCACGCCAAGGCGCAGCACCCTGTCGTGCCCGCTCCCGGGAGTGACCTCAGGGGGCTGGGGTGGAACCGTAGCGATGCGGACGCGCTCTTGGAGGGTTTCGTGTGGGAGGTCGGCAACCGCTCGTCGGGTGGTTGCGTGCCGACCGACGTACCTGACGGCAACCCTCCGCTCGACCACGAGGACGGGATGATCTACGGGGCGTGCAAGTACCTGGCCGGCGAGGACCCGCTGGCGACGGTGTACTGCGTCACTCGCGACCGTCCCTTCCTCGAAGCGGCCAAGTTGGTCAAGCTCAGCGGTCACACGAAGGTTCTCCACCCCTCGAAGTTCGTCGGGCTGGTGCGCGCAGCGCGAGCCAACCTCGGGGTCAAGCGGATGCGTCCCGGCGGACCGGCGCCACTGTGACGTCGATGTAGGCGCACCGCCGCAGCCGGTCTGTCACCTCCGCGGCGCGCCGCCACCTATGCACCAGCAAATCCCTGGAGCATGTTCGGTGTGGGTGACGACGACCAGCAGTGGGTTCCGAAACGAGTCACGACGGCAGACGCGGCCGCCGGCGCAGTGCTGAGACGGGTACGCGAACGTGCCGGGCTGACGCTCGATCAGGCGGCGGAGGCGAGCAGGATCAGCAAGGCGGTGCTCAGCCGGACGGAGCGTGGAGAGCGGCCGGCGAGGGTCACCGAGCTTCTTCCCCTCGCCGCGGCCTACGAGATGACCGCCGCTGAGCTAGCAGCGGCGATCGCGGCCGACCCTGCGGTGCAAGCCGCGGCGATGGAGTAGCTACCCGTCGCCCTTCGGCGGGTGGTAACGCTCGTCGATTAGTCGCGCGATCTCGCGGCTGGGGATCAGGGTGCGGTGCCCGAGACGCATCCCGACAATGACGCCCTGCCTCTTCAGCCGGAAGAAGTGGGTTCGGCTGATGCGCAACCGTTCGATCGCCTCGGGGATCGTGAGCAACTGGTCGTGGCCTGGTTCCATGGCGCGACCGTAGGACGAAACGCACATGCATTGCGAGGTGTCTTCCGGTGCCACTGCATCCGTCGCGGCACCGGTGGATGCATCCGACTACGCCAGGTGCCGACGCACAACCTGGAGGTCCCGCGCATGGTCACGGTCGATCTTCCGTGACTTCAACACGAACGCGGACTTCTCGATCACGACGAGCCGCAGCCCGTGCTCGGGGATGAGGGTGCGCTTGCGCTCGTCGTAGCGGCGGCGCTGCTCACCGCGACCCATGCCCGAGACGGTCTGCCGGCGGTCGAAGAACGGAGACGGCGCCGAGTGCTGCTCCTCCTGGAACTCGACCGCCAGCCGAAGGTCCGGCCAGTACCCGTCGACGGGGAGCGTCGTCCCGCGGGGCCGGTTGGGAGACGGGTCTCCGCGCAGCCAGTCGAACCGCGCCTGCCGGATGCCGGGTACGCCGAGCACCTCGTCGCAGAGGTCGAGGACGTAATGCTCGTCGGAGTCAGCGCGGCGGGCCATGAGGCGGTTCCGATCAGTAGTCCACCGCTGCATCCGACTCGTACAACGCCTTGGCGTCGGCTCCGTCGCGCACGGCCTTCCGCACCGACTCCTTCGTCAGGTCCAGCACCCGTAACGTGTCGCCGACCTTCGCGACCGCCTCGATGCGGCCGTACTCGGAGCCGAAGGTCTCGGCGAAGTCGGCGAGGCCGCGCAGCTTCGGCATCGCATCGGACATGTGGTGGCCGTGCGGGTCGACGATGTTCGCGGCGATCGTCCCGTCAGCGCGGCGGGAGAAGAACAGGAAGTCCGGTCGCAGCGCCTTGAACGCGCCGCTCGACATGTCGCGGTAGGCGATCGACAGGGAGTCCTTCGCCGTGCGCGACGGGTTTCGCCACCAGGCGACGAAGCCGGCGGAGTTCATCTCCTGCTTCAGGACCAGCGTCTCCCAATCGTTGAGAGTGGTCGGCACGTCACCGTTCTCGTCGCAGAGCAGGTGGTGCTTCTGCGTCGGGAGGTCGGACTCGTTGCCGGCGGCGTCGCGCACCTTGGTGTCGGCCTGCCCGGTCCGGGGACGGGTGAGCAGGATCGGCTGCGGCTGCGTCGTCATCGACTCCAGCTCGTCGTAGACGGCCTGCCGCTCGTCGGTCAGTCCCTTGCGCTGCACCCGTGTCTGCTGCAGCCAGTCGGCGGCGAGTTTGTTCGCTTCGTCGTCGATGGCCTCCGCGACCTCGGGCACGAGCGCCGCCGCTGCGAGTTGGACTGTTGCATCGCGGAGCTCATCGTCGTCGGCGTCGTCGCCGGCGAGGTGCCCGACGTAGGTTCGCGCGAGGTCGGCGCTGAAGACACGGCCGGCGGCCCGGTACGCGTCCTGGATGGCGCGGTGGTCGGCGGTGTCGGTGAAGGCCTTGCGGGAGATGGCGGTGTTGCTGTGCAGTTTCCCGCGCAGCTCCTCGCCCTCCATCGTCATGACGTCCTTGACCGCCGCGTCGATCTTGTCTTTGTACTGCACACGCCGCCCGTCGAGGACCGCGTGCAGGTGTGCGTGCGCCTGCTTCCCGGCGTCGGTGATCAGGTCGTCGTCGGAGAGTGCCTTCGCGATCGCGGTGAGCCGCTTGATGGGCTTCGCGGCGCGCTTCGGGATCGTCTGCGCGGGCAGCATGTCGAAGCGTTCCCAGACCTCCTCAGGCACCTGCGGGTTGGGTAGGAGTGTCACCGGGTCGAACAGCACGCGTCGGCCCGGGCCGCCGCCGGAGTCGCCGTCACCGCCGCCGGTGGCGCCGCGCATCAGCTCCTCCGCGACCGCGGTCGCCGTCTTCCGGTCGAAGAACGGGAGCAGGCACTCGACGGAGTTCAGCACCTGGTTGCCGGGGATCCGGCGCGCCAGCGGAGTGCGCACCATGCGACCGAGTAGCTGCGTGATGTGGGTGGGGTCGACCGCAGGCCGGAAGGAGACGAGCACCTCGGCGCGGGGGCAGTCCCACCCGGTGCTGATCGCCGTCTTCGCGAACAGCACCCGGATCCACGTCTCTTCCTGCACCGTCTCCGGTGCCACGTACGGAACGGGCACCTGGTTCACGGACAGGTCTTGGTGCTCGCCGAAGACGTTCGCGAACGACTGGGTCGGTAGGTCCGTCCACTCCTCGAAGACCGCTTCCACCGCTCGGGTCACCGCGGTCTGGGTAGCTGCGGTATCACCGTCGCGCACCTGCACCACCAGGAGCGGCACGACGGGGTCGGTCTCGCCTTGCTCCTTCGCATACTGGGCCCACGCCTTGGTGCTTGCGATCACCTTCCTGACGGCCCGCTTGAGCAGCACCGTGTCGAAGGTGCCCGACTCGCTGGGGATCGACAGGACGATGTCGTCCTTGAGCAGTCCCGATGCCTGGACCAGCGCGGAGTCCACCTCGACCGCCGGCAGTGCCACCCGCCCCTGCGGTGCGTCCTTGAACGCGTCCTCGAAGTTCTGCGTCGTCGCCGAGATGCCCCAGACGATCGGCATCGGTGGAGTGGTGCCGTGTCCGTTGACCAGTCGCTGCACGATGGTGGTGCGGTCGCCGGCGGAGTTGTTCCAACCGCGGTGCGCCTCGTCCTGCACGAAGTACAGCGTGAGCCGCTCGTCGGCGATCGTCTCGGCGATGACGTCGTAGATGTTGCTCTGCACCTCGTCGGGGCGAGGCACCAGTGCCATCTCGTCGGTGTCGCCGTTGCGGTCACCGCGCACGAGCCGCGCGCCCTTGCTCAGCTTCTGCGCGTTGAGGAAGTAGACGTTGCCGGGTCGCAGCTTCGGCTCGTTGAACGTGGACTCGATGATCCGCAGCCGCGAGTCGAGCTGCTCACCACCGGCGGCCTGGATCCGCCTTCGCGACTGCTCGTTCAAGCTGGGGTCGTCGCTGAACCAGAGCACCACCGCCCCGGGGTCGGCGGCGAAGTCGAACTCGTCGCTGCCGAAGAACAGCGCCTCGATGACGGCGGCCGCCATGACGGTCTTGCCCGCGCCGGTGACGGCGGACAGCGCGAACCTCGACTTGGAGCCGAACTGCTTGTAGAGGGTGCGCGCCTGCGTGAGGTTGTCGAGCACACCCGCGACGGCACCGACTTGGTAGTCCTTGAGCGTGTACTCCATCAGGCGAACCTCCCAGAGTTGATCTCGAAGTTCCGCAAGTACGACTCGTAGAGCTGGACGGGCCGGACCCCCTTGGGTAGTTCTCGGCACACCATCTGGAAGGCGAGGTCGTCGTCGGTGACGATGTACACCATCGCCACGCCCGGCGTCTTCTTCACCTCGGTGACGAAGCGGGCCGCGGTGTCGAGGTCGTCGAGTACGCCGTACACGTCGGTGAGGTCCCAGCCCTTGTCGCCGATCTCGGTGATGATCGGCCCGCGCGCCCCAGCGCGCAGCCACAGCATCGGCGCGACCCTCGCGAAGGCACGGTGGTGGGCTACCGACAGCGGACCCTCGTAGGTCAGGGTGAAGAACGCCGCGTTCTCCTCGAAGCCCTCGGCCATGGGGAACTCGTCGGTGAACTTGTAGGCACCGCGGAGCGGGTCGCCATCGGGTGTCTTGCCGGTGATCGCTGCCTTGATCCTGGGCTTGGTGATGTGGTCGCACACCCCCCATTTCTCCCAGTCGGGGTCGCCGGGTCGCAGACCCTCAGCGCTCAGGGCACCCTGCTCGTCGGCGGAGACCTCGTTGTTGGTGACCGAGATGCACTGTCGCTGCCCACCGTCCTGCTTGTTCAGGCGCATCACGGCGTGCGCGGTGGTACCAGAGCCGGAGAAGAAGTCGAGCACCACCGCGGTGGGCTTGTCCTGGACGAAGAACCTGATCGTGTCCTCGACCGCGTAGAGGGACTTGGGGAAGTCGAACCTCCGCCCGGGCAAGATGTCGCTGATCAGAGTTGATCCGTACTCGGAGGCGTTGTGAGACTGAATCTTCCACTGCGTCGGAGCCACGCGGTCGTCACCGAGATCCGCCCGGTAAGCGAGCAGCGAGCCGTCGTCGGCACGCCCGCGCACCTCGTACTTCCCGGATTGCACGTCCGCGTACGCACCGTCGGGGAGATAGTTGACCACGAAGCCATAGGCGGTTGCGCGCCCGAGCCGCACCCGGCCTTGTGCCATGCGGGAGCGCAGCTCATCTGCGCCGACCTGCCATCGACCTTCGCTTCCGTTGCGCCGGAGCGGGAGGATCGCGACGAGTCCCTCCTTCGGGGGCGCCTCGCTCGTGCCGGCCGGAATCGCTTCTCCAACCTCGACAATCCGCTTCGTGTCCGGGTCCGCGTAGATGGGATAGAACATCGTTGGACGGTCGACCCGCCGCGAGTTGCTGCCGCGGCGCATCATCGATGTCCACTCCGGCTCGACCTCTCGCGCATCTTCTGGGTCCGGGGCCTCGGCCATCGCCCCGCGCGGCGATGGTGACCACTCCGGTGCGAGGGTCAGGCGAGCCGGGTGACTCGACCCGAACATGACGAAGAAGATGTACTCGTCCGCTCGCCTGAAGCCACCGTTGGTGGACACACCTTTCGGGTTGATGATGCTGCTCACCATCTGGACTCGCGCTTCGGGGAACAGTTGCTCGAGCAGCAAGCCAAGCCGATGAACTTCCAGTTCGTCGATGGTCACGATGAGCACGGAGTCCGCTGGGTTGAGCAGCTCAGCAGCGACGAGAAGGCGGCGCTCCATCATGGCGAGCCACTTCGAGTGCCGGTAGTCGTCGTCCGCCTCCACGTACAGGTTGTTGTACTTCCAGTCGCGGAACGATCCCTTGTTGTAGGGCGGATCGATGTAGATCGCGTCGATCGCGTGGCGGTGCGTGTAGGTCAGCATCTCCAGCGCGTGGAAGTTCTCCGCGTTGATCACGGTGTGGAACGGCTTATCGCCGCCGTGCTCGACTCGACCTGTTTCGATCAGGCCGGGGTAGATGTCGTCGCGGAACTCCGCCACGATCACGAGGTCGGCTACGAGCGCGGTGGTGGTATTCCGCGGCTCGTCCTGGCCGACTTCGACCAGGTGCGCCACCCGGTCGCTGCCCTTGCCTGCGAAGCCTGTCACCGACCACAGGCGTTGATCGCCGCGTGAAGTGACGCCACGCGACGGCAACACTCGCACCTTGTCGCCTTTCCTGACCGGTTGTCCTGCCAGCTCGACAGCCTCGGGCTGGTGCCGCTCGAAGACGAGTCCGAACGTACGGCGCTTGCCAAGGGCTCGGAACTCCCGTTCCAAGTCAGCACCCAGTTGGGAGTCCGCAGCCTTGGCTTGGCGGATCAGATCGGACAACCTGGACACGCGTCAACTCCTGGTAGAGAACCTATTCCAGGTAACCGTAAACGAGCAGCTCGCGGGCGGAGTCGTTACCCGCTGCGTCGTGTCGGAAGCGGTGGGGTGTACGGCCTCGGCGGGCCCTGACTTACGCCGCGTCCTCGCCCCGCCGGCGGGGGTGATCCTTCTGAGCGATGGTGCCGCCGGGCACTGCCTCCGCAGCGGTGTGGCGTCCATGGAGCAGATCGCTCTCCGCGCTGCCGGAAGCGAGCGTGGTGGACTCCTTGTCCTTCGACGATCCAGCGCCGCCACCGGGACCGCCCATGCCGCCCATCGGCATCATGGGCATGCCTCCGGCGCCCATGGGGCGGGTACCGGTAGCGCTGGCCGGAGCGGTGCCGCTCGTGCCGGTGCCCGTGGCGCCACTGGTCTTCGTCTCCGGACCGACGGAGAACGCGCCGCGGGGTTCGCCCGACCTACCGCTGACGTCGGTGGTGGTGTTCAGTCCCTGCGCCGAGGTGCCGGAAGTCACCGGTTGAGCATTGGCGGTGGCACTGGCGCTGAGACCAGTCGTAGAAGGTGCTGCCGCTGCCGGCGCGCTCGGGGTGACGGCCGCGGCGGGGGTGCTGTGCGCACTGCCGCCGCCGAGGGGGAGGGGCGTGCCGAGACCCAGGGTCGCGAGGTCGCCGGTGTCGAGGATGCCGTCCGCGCCCAACAGCTTGTCCCAGGGGTTCGTCTTCGACTGTGCGGTGTCCTTGTCCTTCTCCGGCTGCTGCGTCTGCTGCGGGGCGGCCGCGGCCGGTGTCGCCTGCGCGGTGGGCTGTGCCTGCTGCGCGGACTGCGGCTGTTGCTGCTGCTGGGAGGCGAGCGCGGTGAGCAGACCGCTGAGATCGTCGCCGCTGGTCTTGGTCTCGGTGGTAGACGGCTTCGCGGACGGGGTAGCGGCGGGAGTGGCGGGAGTGGCGGACGGCTTCGCGGTACCGCCGGCGGTGGACTTGCCCGGGGCGCCGGCGGAGGGGGAGGGGGTGCCGGTGCCGGTACCGGTGGGGGGAGAGGTGGTTCCTCCACCGGGCACGTTACGACCTGAGGAATCCTGCTCCGAGGCGGTTCCCTTGATCTCCTTGAGCTTGTCCGCTGCCTTCTTCTCTGCGGCGTCGTAGGCCTCGTCTGCGGCCTTCCGCTTGTCCTTCAGCTCCTTGAGCTTTTTCTGTGCGGCCTCGAGCTTCGTGGAGGCCGCGCTTGTGTCGCCGCTGGCGGCAGAGGCATCCATGAGTGCCTTCTTCGCGTCGGCCACCGCCTTCTTCGCAGCTTCGATTTCGCTGTCCTTCGCCGCGTTCGTGTTCCATGCCTTCGCCGCTGCCTCACGGATCTGCAAGGCATCCGCGACGATCTTGAGATTCGCGGCGGTCTTCTCGGCGATGCCGGCCTGAGTGGTCAGGATCTCGAGCTGCTGAGACACGATCTTGCCGGACGCGTGGGCGTTGAGATCGGTCACCTGCTTGCGCAGGGCGATGGCCGAGGTGCTTGTCGCAACGGCGGCGGATCGGACGGTGGCCTGACCGAGGTCCTCGGGGCGATGCTCTCCACTGGGTGCCATGGCTCCAGGATGCCAGCTCTACCAGCGAAAACGGGTCTGAGACGTCTTACTGAGCAGCGGTCGCGACGGTTACGTGCAGCCGGTCGAGCGCCGGGCTGATGAAGGTGGCCAGCCCCATGGCGCCGTCGACTCCGCGGTGGATGCCGATGAGGATCGCCGAACCCGAAGGGGCGACGACGAAGACCGGGGCACCGGAGTCGTTGCCCTGGGTGGTGGCCTGGGTGCGGATGTCGTAGCCGTCGGCGCTGATCAGGGGGCTGCACATCACGCCCGAGCGCGAGCCATTGAGACAGACCGGGTCACCGGGCTTAACGAGGGAGGGGACGTCCGCCTTGGCCATGATCCCGGCCACCGGCCATCGGCCAGCGATGCGGCTGGCGTCGGCGGCGGCAGGGGCCCAGATGACCGCGGAGTCGTTTGCCGCGTCGTCGTCAACGGCGTCCTGGACATCACCCATCAGCGTCTGTGGGCCGAGAGCGTCGCTGGTCTGCGAAAGGTACGCGGGAGTGGACGAGAGAGCGGCAGTGCAATGGCCGGCGGTGAGAAAGCCGCTACGTCCGGTCGCATCACGCACGGCGGGGCCGAGGGTGCAGACACGCGATTGCTTCTCGCTGTTGCGGTAGCCGAACCCGATGCCGGGCTTGGCGTCCGTGCCGTACTGCATTCCCTGCGTGTCCCGTGGGAGAACAGGCGCCTCAGCTTCGACGTCCACCCACCGGATCAGCTGTTCCGTCTCCGGGCTGGAGGAAGCGGTCACTGCGCTGGACTGCACCGCGACCGGTTGCCCACCGGTCGCCGTCGAGCACGCCGACAGCACCACCGCGGCGGCGATGCCGGCGGCGGCTGCTCGAAGGCGCTTCGTGCTCATGCGTTCGATCATCGCAGACGAGGCCGAACAACCCGCCGAATCCGGTGTCACGTCCCCCGGCTGAATGCCTTGAGCGCGCGTGGGATTCATCGGTCGGCCTGGTCCACGAGGCGCTGTTCCACGGCGCGGAGGTCGGCCGCCACGGCAGGGAGATGCGCCCGGTCCAGGAGCTCGATCACGCTGTGCAGCCGGGCCCGTGCGCTGCGTACGTCGCAGTGCACTCCGCGGTGCAGGTTGGTGATCAGCGGTCGGTAGTCGGTACTCATGCCCGGCAGCGTCGCAAGCGCCCGCCGACGAAGACGTACGCGGCGCGGGCTCGGCAGGTGCGCGCCGAAGTCGTGCCGCGTTCACGGCGCTGGTGCGGACCAGCAGTAGGAACCGCTGCGCTGCAGAGGGTTCCGGAAAAGTTGGAACAACATTTCTGATTCTGTCCCAGCCGCGTCGCTGACCAGCGGACTCTCGATTATCGAGACAGATTCCGAGCCTGATCAGGCACGATGCGGCGGCTTCGTTGCAGGGCGCTGTCCAATGTGCTTGCTACAACTGGAGCTACATCGAGTAACAACCACCACAAACGACAGGAGCTGATGATGAGGATGCTCAGCGTGCCGGAGCTCTCCGAGCGTCTCGACGTGTGCCCCAACACGGTCCGCGCCATGCTCAAGCGCGAGGACCTTCCGTCGATTCGGATCGGCGGCCGCTACTACAGGGTCCGCGAGGCCGACCTGGAGGCCTTCATGGCCGGCGGTACCGCCCCCGCGAACGCCGCCTGACCTACCCCGGAAACGACGAACGAGCCGAGGCTCCACCCTCGACTCGCTCTGTGTTCGCCCGCCCGACCAAGAACGAAGGAACGAATCGATCATGGCATACCCCGCCAATCTCGCAAACCTCACGCACGACACGCCGCAGATGTCTGCCGCCCGCATGGATTACCTCGGCGCGGTGGCCGCCGGATCGCACACGGCGGAGGAGCTCGCTGCGCTCAGTCGGCTCGCCGACGAGGCCGACGCGGAGATCGCTGCGTGCCCGCCCGCCGTGCCCTGGAACCCGGCCCCTCCGACCACGCTCCAGACGTGGTTCCCGTTCATCCCCGAGCACATCGCCGCGGGCTTCGTCGCGCCCGCCGAGGGCGGGGCCTGCATGTGCCCGAACAACGGAGCGCTGGCCCTCCACGTCGAGGGCTGCGACCAGGGTGTGGGTGGTAAGGCGCAGCCCTTCGCGCCGGACTTCTGCACTGAGTACGGGGTCACGCCGAACGGGCTCATCGATGCTGTCGAGCTGGGGTGCGCACTGCGGGGCATGCGTCCGATCCCGGAGAACGCGGATGCTCTGCGCGAGCTGATGGACCTGGAGTCGGAGGACCGTGAGTACGTCGCCGCGTTCACGGGACCCCGGACGCCGGAGGAACGTGCGGCCCGAGCTGCGAACGTCGAGGCGTACCTCAGTGACCCCGCCGTCCGCGACGAGTTCGACCGCGACCAGGCCGAACTCGAGGAGACCGAGAGCGAAGCGGATGCGCTGTTCGAGACGCTGCGCCGGCGAATGACCGTGGAGGACTACGACGCGCTGTTCGACGACCTCGACGTCGGCGACCCCGCTGCGGTGCTCGAACGGCTGCGCGCGGAGGTGGCTGCGCTGCCCGCGCCCGCCGCGCCGTTCACGGTCCCTCCTGCGCCGGGTGCGGCACAGGCGAGGGCCGAGGGTCCGGCTCCGGCCGTGGCGGGTTCCGCCGAGACCCCGGGACCGGACGCTCAGACCGCCGAACAGGCTGAGTCGGACGCACAGGCCGCCGCGCAGGCGAAGGCCGATGCGCACATGGCCGCGGCGGATGCACCCGAACTGCTGGACGCTGTGTTTTGCACGGACCTCCTCAAGGAGATCCGCGCTCGCGCCGCTAAGGCTCAGGTGAGCCCGATGCTGGCGCTCAGCGCGAACATCGGCGGTCTGCTGTCGGTGGTTCCGTACCAGGTGTGCCTCCCGAAGCTCGTCGGTAAGCGTCGCCAACCCCTCAACCTGATCACCGTCCCGATCGACGAGTCCGGCGGCGGCAAGGGAGGTGCCACGACCGTGGACATCGACCCGATCCCCGCGCAGCGAGGACAGCGGTTCGTCGGTCTCCCCTCGGATGCTGTGGCCGGCGCCGAGGGCGTGGAGAAGGTGCGGCGGATCCCGATCCCAGTCCCCGCGGGCAGTGGCGAAGCCATGGCGGAGGGGTACGCGCACATGGAGAAGTGCGAACACACCGGCGAGAAGATCTCCGTGAACCACAACGAGTCGGCCTGGTTCGCCTGGGACGAAGTGGGAAAGATCCTCGCCGTGCGAGACCGCAAGGGCTCCACGATCGAGCCCGAGCTCTGCCACGGCTGGAGCTGGGAGACGCTGGGCTCGAAGACCAAAACCAACCCGTTCTGGGTGGAGCCGCGCACGTACCGGATGCTGGTGACGATCTGCGCGCAGTTGGTGACCGCGGCGGGTCTGCTCGCTGACGAGTACACCGGCCTGGTCCAGAGGATCTGGTGGGTGTCCGCGGCGTACCTCATTGAGGAGGCGGACGCAGCTCCGGAGAAGCTCGCTGCAGGTCGCCGTGATGCCACCGGCGACTGGTTCGCGGAACCGGACGACGAGCAGCCCCTGATCCCCGTGCAGCTCCCGGAGTGGCCCTCCGACGGTGTGCTCCGCGTTGCGGCCTCCGTCGCCGCGGAGATCGAGGCCGCGCGTGCGGCTCACGGTCGTGGCCGCAAGTCCCACCCGTGGGACCGTCACCAGCTCCTGATCCGGCTCCGACTCGCCGCGGCGGGCGCGATCATGCACAGCTGCGCCGATGTCACGGCGGAGTGGTGGGCGTGGGCGGGCCTGCTGATCGAGCACAGCAAGCACGTCCGCGATGCCGTCGTCGCGCTGCGAGGGACCGCTACCACCAAGATGGCAACCGACGCCGGAAAGAGCGATGCGATCCGCGCAGAGGCACGCAGCACGGCGCAGTGGCGGCGCGCGGTCGACTCGACCGAGAAGTGGGCGGAGGAGCAGTTGGGGAGCCGTCCCGACAGCCTCGGCCGATTCACGTTGAACCAGGCGAAGCGCGCGGCCGGTCCCGGCTTCCGCAAGGACAACATGGGCGACATCCTCGCCGCTCTGATTCAGGTCGGGAAGCTGATGCCGGACGTGGTCAATGTTCCCTCCGCCGGAGGCGACGTCGTCTACTACCGATTCCTGCCCAAGAAGGGGTGAGAGGGGGTGAGGGGGGGTGAGGGGGTGAGAGTCTCACCCCCTCACAGATACAAGAGGAACTTGGATGAGAAACGATCATCTACTACTTCTTGTGTCTGACCTGCACGTTTAGGTTTCAGGGGCGGAGGGGTGAATCTTGCATGAGGGGAGAAAAAGTTCTCACCCCCTCACCCCTCTCACCCCCTCCGCCAGGTCCGAGATGAGCCGCGCGGACACGTGTAAGTGAGTCGCGCGGCGAGGCTTACGCCTGGCGCACCGCCGAGGAGATGCCCGCGCCGCGAGCGGATGTTGTTCGCCGACCGCTACTCCGTCGAGTACCTGTCGACGCGGTGACCGACCCGACCGACTCCTCGTAGCGGAGGTGTCGACGGCGCCGCCCGCACAACCTGTACGCCGCCCGCGTTCCCCAGCTCACCCCCGCCGCGGCGGCACGGGCATCAGTACCCGCACCGCGACCGACAGCAAACTAGCGACAGCCCCGCACACACCACCTGGTCCATGCACCGGTCACCTCTCCATTCTCTGTTTCAGAGAACATCGCTGCAGGTAAACACACATTTCCTTGTTGCCAGGTATCGGTACGGCCAGTAGTATCGGTCGCAACAGAATGAGCAGTACCAGCAAATGAGGAGAACCAGTGACCGCCACCGAGACCATCAACCTGCCCACGGCCACGCTGACCGACGCCGAGTGGATCCAGCAGCACGCCCTCACGAACTGCGCCGGCCGCGCCGCCGTCGCTGTTCTGCTCGACGAGCCTGGTCAGCCCTACTTCCAGAAGCTCACCGCCGCAGAGGCCGCAGCGGCGGCGTGGTACGGCCGGTTCCGGCAGGCCCGTGAGGTCCGGGGCCTCGACCGCGAGGCCGCCGCGGAAACCGCGTACGACCCCATCTCCCACCTCGCGCACGCGGAGCTCGGCGAGGCCGCGGCGAGTGTGCAGTCGACCGTCGACCGCTACTGGGCGCTGATCTGCGCGACGGCTGACGTGATGCGCGAGAGCGCCACCCGCTGACCCCCACCCCATGCTCCGGCCGCCGCGCCTGCCCCGCGCGGTGCGGCGGCCGGCACCATCCCGAAGGAGAACCAACCGTGAGCGAGTACACCGGTCCCGCACAGCACCCGGAGATCAGCTGGTGGAGGCGCCTGCTGCTGACGCTGCGAGCGCGGCGGGAGGCGCGTCGATGACCGTTCCCGTCACCCTCGACCCCACCACCGCCGGCCGCACCGTCGTGGGGCTCGACTTGAGCCTCACCGGCGCTGGTGTCGCCGCGATCGACCTGGTGACCGGAGCGCTCTCCACCGCGGTGCATCGTTCCCCGGCACCGAAGGTCGACACCCTCGGCGCCCATGTCGCGCGGCATCGTGCGCTCGTCGACGGGATCGTGCAACAGACCGTGGCCTGCGACCCCGCCCTCGTGGCGGTGGAGGGACTGCGGTTCTCCGTGAGCGCTCAGGACTCGTCGCTCTCCCGCCGCGGATTCCTGTGGTGGGCCGTGGTCGAGGGACTGGTCGCCGCGGGTGCACCCGTGCTGGAGGTCACCCCGTCGCAGATCAAGATGCTCGCCACCGGCAACGGTGGCGCGAGCAAGGACATGATGGTCGCCGAGTACGCGCTCGCGTGGCCGGACGCCACCCGCGACAAGAACACCCAGGACCGCGCCGATGCCGCGTTCGCCGCTGCGCTCGGAGCCGCGTACCTGCGCTCCCCGCTGCTCCCGTTCAAGGTGACCGGCAAGCGGCGGCAGGCTCTCGCCAAGGTCGCCGCCCCGTCGATCCCACCCCGCATCGCCACAGCCGACGCGGCCTGACCCACCCCAAGAAGGAGAACAACCGTGACCATCACTCTCTACACGCAGCCCGGCTGCGGCGGCTGCATCTTCGCCGCGAAGGACCTCCGCCGAACGGGCGTCCCGTTCACCGAGCGCAACGTGCGCGCCGACGAAGCCGCCGCCGAGACGGTGCAGCGGCTCTACCAGGAGCACCGCGACCCCGGCGTCGTCCCGGAGACCCCCGTGATCGTGATCGACGGGCAGGTGTTCTTCGGCGCCGTCGAGCTGCACGCGTACCTGCGCGAGCTCGGTCGGGAGAGCGCGGCGTGAGCGGAACCATCAGGCGTCCCGCTCCGGGCGGCGGAACTTTCATCACCCGTCCTGCGGCGGCGGCGCTGCGCGGCGTGACACGCAGGCGCATCGACTCGCTGATCCAGAACGGCGACCTGCCCGCCTACCAGGTGGGCCAGCGCGTGATGGTGCTGGAGTCCGATGTCCTCGCGCTCGAGCTGCCGACCACGCCGCCCGAGGGATGGATCTCCCGCCATGCCGCCGCGAAGGTCCTCGGCTGCACCCACCGCGCCGTGGGACTCATGGTGGCGCGAGGAGACCTGCCAGCCGAGACCATCAACGGCCGCCTGTACCTGCGCGAGGCCGATGTATGTGCCGCCGCGACACCCCGCCGCGTGATGCCCCCTCGCCGCCGGTGACCCCCAGGACAGAAGAGAGAAGGAACCACCATGGCCCAGTTCGGAGGGCTCGCCAGCCCGATCCCTGACCCCACCCCACAGCCGCACGGCGCTGCGTCGACCACCGACATCCCCGTCCGCGGTACGCCCGACGCCGCGGACACCAAGCCCGAGCCCGCCACGGAGTCGAAGCCGGACGCCGAAGAGAAGCGGAGGCCAAACCGCGACGGCAAGACCCCGGCGGACCCGAAGCCGGTGCCCGACGCCGGGGAGAAGCCGGACACGGACGAGAAGCCGAAGCCCGACGTGGACAAGGCCGAGCCGAAGGCCAAGGTCAAGGACATCGGTCAGGTCACCGCGAACGACAAGGTGTCGACGATCGGCAAGTCGTTCGGCAAGGCGTACCTCGAAGCCGCGAAGAGCCCCATCAAGGGCATCCCGGCGATCGTGAAGGCCGAGTACAAGGCCGGCACCGCCCTCGGCGAGAAGCTCGCGGGCAAGATCGCGGGCGAGGGTCTGCTGAAGAGCGCCTCTAGGGTGAGCCTCAAGACCGCGGGCCGTCTCGTCCCGGGTGTGGGCACCGCGATCGGCGTGATCTCGGCGTACAAGAACTTCGAGCAGGGTGACTACGTCGGCGCAGCCATCAACATGGTCTCGGCGATCCCCGGGCCGATCGGGTGGGTGGGTATCGCCGCGAGCACCGCGTGGGAGGCCTTCGACCTGGGCGGCAACAAGATCGGGCAGTGGGACTCGCCCGACGGCAGCACCACCCACATCCTCCCGGCCGCCGCGCACGACATCGGTGGTGTGACAGCGCTCGACTCGCAGCTGCGGGAGGCGCAGCAGTGCGTGTTCAGCTTCCAGGACGGCCCCCGCGGCAAGGTGTGGGACTCGAACCCGCCCGAGGCGCTGCGACTGGACGGCGCCGACATCCAGAAGGAGATCGCAGAGGCTCTCGGAGGCATCTCGGACCTCTTCGCCGAGGTGGACCGGGTGATGAGCTCGGCCGGCGAGGCGTACTTCGACGAGTACAAGGCGCGGCTGCAACCCCATCTGGAGGCGATGGCCGCGCTGAAGGAGCAGGTGAAGCCGTTCACGCAGCAGCTCGGCAACGCGTCCGATGGTGCCGCGACCGCGTACACCGCCGTGCTCGACGCCAACCGGGCCGCACGTGAGCAGCTGGCGAACGACTCCAAGTTGTCGGATCAGGGACCGGCGTCCACATTCACATCCGCGGTGAGCGCGGCCGGCTCCGCAGTCATCGCCGCTGACCAGAACATCAGCGAGATGTTCGGTGATCCCGCCCCTGTGCTCACGGCGACGGTGGCCACCGGCACCGGCACGCGCGTCGACCCGAGCAAGACGGAGAAGCCCGTCACGCAGACTCCCGCCACGCCCGCTGCGCAGACCCCGGTCACGCAGGCGCCGGCAGCGACGCCGGCCAAGACCGAGACGCCGCAGAAGACGGACGAGCTCTCGAAGCTGCTGAA
Source organism: Gordonia sp. YY1 (assembly GCF_009872315.1). NCBI lineage: Bacteria > Bacillati > Actinomycetota > Actinomycetes > Mycobacteriales > Gordoniaceae > Gordonia > Gordonia sp. YY1. The sequence goes on from NZ_WXYI01000022.1 coordinate 32,160, forward strand.
CTCGCTGACGCAGCAGAAGCCGGTCGCCACCCCGAGCACGCCGTCCATGCCGAACCTCGGCAGCGGGGGCGGCCTCGGCGGAGGCAGCCCGCTGAACAGCGGGGGCGGCGGATCGCCCCTCGGCGGGCAGCAGAGCAAGCCCCTCAGCGCCGACGGCGAGGGCAAGAAGCTCGACGACGGCAAGAAGAAGGGCGAGGACAAGAAGTCCGAGCGCAAGCTCGGGGACCCGGCCAAGGACAAGAAGGAGGAGAAGAAGGCCAGGCCGCTCTCGGCCTCGCAGACCGAGAACAAGACCACGAAGCCGCTCACCACGGAGCAGAAGCCCGGCAGCCCCACCACGGTGCCGGCCCAGCCCTCCGCCGCTACCGCGACCCCGAACCCGGCCGCCGCCGCTGCGCAGGGACAGTCCCAGCCTCCCGAGGCGAGCAAGGAGGTCGACGTCAAGGGCAACAAGACCACCTTCCCGGACGCCAAGACCGCGAAGATGGCGCAGCTCCTCGCCAACGCCGATCCCGCGCACCCGCTCAGCCTCTCCGAGGCGGCGAAGATGGCCGGCCTCACCCCTCCCGTTCCGGGGCAAGATCCCGGCAGCCAGGTCGCCCCGGCGCAGGCCAAGCCCGGCGACCTCCTCGTGGCCGGCGACAAGAGCTACCTGTTGCTCGGAGATGGGCGCTTCTACGACCTGACCGAGTACAAGGTGATCTCGGCCGATCAGCTGCCGCAGGACATGGGCAGCAGGGGCGGCTACTTCCACCTCAACGATCCGTCGCCCACGGGTGCACCGGGTACGCAACCGGTCTCGGGGCAGACCCCGAACGCCGTGGACCAGCAGGTGCCGGGAGGCACTCCAACTCCTGCTGCGCCGACCGATGCGAGCTCGCCGAAGCCTGATCCCGCTCCTGGTGCTCCCGCACCGGCCCCGCCCGCAGGTGCGGTTCCGTCGACCGGTACGCCGGGGGCACCGAAGCCCGCACCGTCGGGTGGACCCGCCTCGGCGGAGTCGACCGCAACGGGCGCCGCGCAGGCGCAGCCGTCACCCTCGACCAACGCGCTCGACCCCAACGCCGTGCGCTGACATCAGGAACAGAACACCCCGCAGCCCAATCGGCTGCGGGGTGTCTCTGTGTCGGTGGTCGGGGCGCACTCAGTCCCGGTCGTGCTCCTCGTCAGGCCACTGCGTGCCGTCGTCACGTACATCCTCGGTGTCGTACACGGGGCCGGTCATGCTGCCGCTCCTTCCCGGTGCGCGCTCACGAACGCGGGATCGCAGTGGGCCACCGCAGCGGCCATGGCATCCCGCGCCACCCGCAGCGCGGTCACAGCTTCGTGGTACCCGTCGGCGGACGGGTCGAGCTGCTCGAACTCGGCGAGCAGGGCTCGTACTTCATGGAGCAGTTCCGGGGGCTCGTCCTCGGCGGCGGGCTTGGGCCAGTTCGACTCGTTCATGGGGCGAGCATGTCGGCGGCGCCGACAAGATGGTGTGCGGGGCGCGGGTAGCCGCTCTCAGCTCGGCGTCGGCTCCGGCAACAGGACCACGGTGTTGCCGATGGGATCGCTCACCCACCAGCCCTTGGTGTCCCGGGTCTTCTCCGGCAACGCGTAGGCGCGGTCCATCAGCCTGGTCACCGCCGCGTCCATGTCCTGGCCTCGGAACTCGACCCTCGTCGCCGTGTGCGGCCGCGATGTGGCCGGGTACAGCTCCATGACGAGGCCGGTCTCGGCGGACGTGACCGACCAGTGCCGGGGACCATCGCCATGCTTCTCGGCGATGGGTTCCGCGTCGAGGATCGCCCCGTAGAACGCCGCGGCGCGGTCGAGGGTCGGCTCCGGCACGTACAGGACGATCAGACTCAGGCGCATCAGTCGAGCCCCGGCAGCCGCATCTCGGCCTGCGGAGCGATCCGCAGCTCGCCACGGGTCTCCTGCTCCCTCAACGCCTGCTGCTTCTCCTCGGGCAGGGTGTCGACGTACTCCTTGGCGATGACAAGCGAACCCGGCACCGGGCCGAACCCATCAGTCGGTGTCGGATGCACGTCCGGGCAATCCGCCATGCAGCAGCCGCACCAGGTGTACCGGGCCAGCGTGGAGTCTTCGGGCTCCTCACCGCGGATCGACGGGTTCACGCAGCAGCCGTCTGTGGACCCGACGTGGTCGCGGCGTGGACAGTCGCACAGCTCGACGGGCGCGGACTCGGTCATGGCTGGAGAGTAAGCCGCAGCAGTGACACGGGGCGATTGGTTTCCGTAGTCGTAGACCTCGAACTCGCAGCTCAAACCCCACCTGAGCAACCGACGAGAAATTCGTCCGACCAGTCTCCGAGGCCGCCCCCGGCCCTGTTTCCCCAGCCCGAATCCCACTCTCCACCAGCCCCCGCACAGTCACTCGCGATGGATGCGCGCGAGCCGGCGAGAAATGTCATTCCCGCACATGGCAGGCCGGTGAGCTGGGGAAACGGGCGGGGAAGCGTGTGGATTCTCGGTGGTTGGGGCAGATTGTCGGGGTGTCCGTACCCGCGCCGCGTACCTGCGCTGCGAGGGTGTCGGGCCTACCTTCCGCGCCATGATGCTTCCCGCAGTGACCGCCGCCGCACAGCCGCCGGACCTCCCCGTCGATGTGGTGGAACGGATCCGTATGGCCACCATCGACAGTCAGTCGGAGGGGACGAGAAGGGCCTACAGCTCGGCGTGGCGGCGGTTCGAGGGCTGGTGCCGGCGCAGCGGGTACGAGTCGCTGCCGGCACACCCCACGGTGATCGCGGCGTACTTGGTCGACGCGGCCGAGACCGTCAACGGGAACGGGGAGCGCGCGTACTCCACAGTGACGCTCAGCAAGTGGACCGCCGCGATCTTCGATCGGCACCGACGAGCCGGGCTGGACCCGAACCCCGCAGCGCACGAGCTGGTTCGGCAGACGATGAGCGGTATCCGGCGGCAGTACGCCAGCCGCGGTGACCGCCCACGGCAGCCCCGGACTCCGCTGCTCACCGACGACATAGTGCTGCTGGTCTCCACGGCGCGGGAGCAGGCAACGGGCTGGGCGTCGCAGGTGTGCGAGCGACGAGACAGCGCGCTGCTCCTGATGGGGTTCGCGGGTGCGTTTCGCCGCAGCGAGCTCAGCGGGCTCACCGGCGGCGACGTCGAGCTGCACGCGGCGGACGGCATCCATGTGCACCTGAGGAAGTCGAAGACGGATCAGCTCGGTGAGGGCGCCGTGTTCCCGTTGCCTCGGACGAAGGACCCGCTGCGTTGCCCCGCGTGCGCGTTCGTCCGTTGGGCCGCAGTGGTTTCCGAGTACGACGCCGGAGGCGAGGACGCGGTGATCCGTCTGCTCACCGACGCCGCGCCGTTCGGGAGCCGGCACACGTGCCGGTCGCGCGCACCGAGGATCGACCGCCGGGCGCCCGTGTTCCGGTCGTGCCGCAACGGGGTGCTGTCCACAGGTCCGCTGTCAGGTGCCGGTGTCCATGCGGTGATCCGACGGCGTGCGCTGCGAGCCGGATTCGAACCGGAAGCTGTCGCGAGACTCGGTGGCCACTCGCTGCGCGCCGGGTTCGTGACGCAGGCAGCTCGGGCCGGGGCCGATCACCACAGCATCATGCGGCAGACCGGACACAGGACGCCGGCGATGGTCACCCGGTACGTCCGGGAGTCAGCACCGCTCATCGGCAACGCAGTCACCGTGCTCGGACTCTGACTACGGCTGCACCAGGAACACAGTCCCATCGGTGCCGTTGACGTCCACGGCCTGGCGTCCGTCCTCCGCCACCTCGAATCCCAACGCGCGCAGTCGATCCGCCGCACCGGAGTCCACGGCGACGGTGAGGTCGACGTACCGGCTGATCGTCTCGACCACCCGCGCAGTGGACACCACCACGACAGGACCTGCAGCTGGGGTGATGTGCCAGAGGCCGTCGCCAAGTTCCTCGGCCGGCACACCGAAGATGGCCGACCAGAAACGCGCGGTGGAGGCGCCGTCGTTGGACTGGAGCTTGACCTCCGTGATCACGCCGAGCCTCCCGTCTCCGCGACGATCATCACCAGGTGCGGTTCCGCCGGTGCGGCTACCACTTCATCCGACGCCGTGATCATCACCGGCGCGTCGAACAGCAGGCTCAGGAACTCGGCGGTGCGGGCGATGTCTGCGGTGCTGGCGCGGATCACGGGACGGGTAGCGGTGGTGTTGCTCATCCAACGAAGACTGCCATGTCGAACTGACATCGGGTGGCTTGAATCTCAAGCGGCGCAGACTGGTTCGGCGATCCTGCATCACGCCGGGACGCTGTCGCTGGTCTAGGCGATGTTGCTGGTTCCGGTGCATCTGCAACGGAACGTGCATCGAGGAAATGGCTCGCGCGGTGTCAGTGCAGGCGTCCACACTGGCCGCATGCCGAGCTCAGAAGATCGTGACCGTCGCGCCGCAGACCTCCGCGAGCGTGCCGCTCTCGTCCGCCGTGATGGCTGGGAGCCGTACGGAAGCGTCTGGTCGAGCGGTGAGGTTGCCGGAGTCCGTGCGGTACTCGGTGAGCCGGGGGCGCTCGACGCTGCGGTGGAACTGTGGGCACCGACGCTGTGGGGCGCTGGCCCAGCTGAGGCCGACGCCCGCACCGGCTACCGGTCGACGAGGAAGTGGTTCGCCGCGGTGGCTCAGGACGACGCCATGGAGATGACCGACGCCGAGAAGGCCAGCCTCGCCGCGAGCAACGCCGCGATCAGCGACCTCGCCGGCGCGCTGCTTTCGCGAGACCGTGAGGGCGCCGACGCCGCCTTCGCGGCGATCCAGCAGGCGAATACCAAGCTGGACCGCGAGGCTCTGCTCGACAAGATCCACATGCCCCGTGACGCTGAGGGTTTCGAGGACGGCCTGCGCGCGATCATGCGCCGTATCCCGCCGAACTGGGGTCGGTGGATCAGCTGCTCGCGCGGCTGGTACCCGATCGTCATCGAACTGGATCAGCAGCTCGCCGAGATCGACCCGGGGTACGAGGTTCACCAGTGCAAGGAGAAGTTGGGAGGCCTCCGCTACTACTTCGGTGCGTCCGAGGGCGTGTCCGAGGCCGACCACGACCGCATGCGCGAGCTGGTGCGCGAGGCCGAAGCCCGGTGTGAGGTCGCCTGCGAGCTGTGCGGTGAGCCGGGCGTGAGGCACGCGACCCCGCACGGCTGGCTGCGCACGCTGTGCGTGGCATGCGCTGCGGCCTCGAAGCACGACTACGAGCCGCTCGGCGAACAGGTCAACGATCTCGACGCTGACCGCCGCGGCCTGTGGCGGGTGACCTGCTACGGCGACGACCCGGACTCGCACTGGGACATGACGCACGGGGAGGTCAGCGTGATCGACGGGGAGAGGTACAGCGGCTTCGAGGTACTGGCCTACCCGTCGGTGCTGCGCACGTGGCGGATCAGGTTCAGCGACGGCACCGAGATCGAGTCGGGGTTGATCGCGGCGATCGAGCGTGTGCGATGAGCGACAGCGACGTTGTCCGCATCGAGCCACGCGGCGGCACCGTGCTGCGCATCGAGCACCGGTCGGGTCTGATCCACGACACCGACTTCTCCTACTTGCTTCGAGACAACCCACCGGACAGCGTGTTCGCCGACTTCACCGCGGAGACGATCCAGGCCGCCGAACTGGTGCACGGCACCGTGGCGTGGCACCGGCCAGAGGGTCTGGTGGACCTGGCGAACCACGTGATCGAGGAGCACGCAGAGGTGAACGAGTGCGTCGGCAGCTGCGGGTGGGAGCCCGGCGACACCGTGGTGATCCGGCCCGCGAGCGAGGAACCGTGACCGAGAACGTCGAGTTCCCGCCGCCGAGGACGGTCGCGGAGCTGCGCCGCCTGCTCGACCAGCTACCGGGGGACGCGTTAATCCTTGTCGACGGGTACGAGGCTGCGTACTCGGCGATCGCAACAGCCATGCTCACCGAGGTGCAGGAGCTGAGTGGCCGGCCCAGCTACTTGGGCCGGTTCGAGCATCCGAGCGATGCGGCGCGTGCGGTCGCCGGTGTCGACGCTGCGGCGTGGGTGATCACTGATCCGGAGCCGCTTCCGAAGCTGGTCGGCGAACCGACGCTGGCACTGGTGCTCCGCCGCGAGGAACGAGATGACGATGACTAGGGAGCGGCGCGCCTGGGAGACGAGGCTGATGCGTGCGGCCTCGGCCGGTTATCCCGGACCGAACATGCCCATGGTGGAGCGGGCAGCCGTGGCGTTCCTCCTGTCCGATGACCCGGAGTTGGACCTCCGCACCGCCACTGTCATGGCCGAGCTGATCGCCGTGGACGTGCCCGCGACGGACCGGGTGGAGTTCACCCAGATGTGGATGTGCGAGCTCCGCGACGCGCTGCGGAGAGGGCCACAGCCGTGAGTGTGCCGTGGCACCGGCAGGTACCGTGCGCCCAGGTGCCAGGAGCGGGACAGTACCTGTGACGGAACCGGAGCGCATCCGGATCTCGGCTCCGACCATGTACGAGCTGAAGCCGCGGATCGTTGCGCTACTGGCCGACGGCTGGCGAATGACGCGGATGGACAAGCCGGTCATGGAGGGGAACGGTGTCGACGTCGTCGCGTGGTTCGAACGGCCGAGGGTGCAGCTCGATCACGACGACTGATACCGGGCCCGTACCGCGTCACCGTCCCGCTGGCCCGCTCGGCTGGGTTGCCCGGGGAACAGCTGTGCGATCGGACCCACCGATGACCCACCGATGACCCATTCACCGCAACCCGCCCCGCGATCGGCACAGAGAACGCCCAGGTCACGGCGATGAGGCTCGCGAGCTGAGCTGGGAGAACGGTCGGCCGCCGTTCTGAAAAGCGGAAGGTCGTCGGTTCGATCCCGACTCTGGCCACCGACGAAAACCTCCCGGTTCACCCGGGAGGTTTTTTCGTGTTCCGGCATCGGTGCCGGGGGTGGTGCCCACGGCGTGGGTCACTGGCCGATGGGGGCCGGCTGTCGGTGCGGGTTCTCGGTGGTCTATCTGCCCAGTCCGTGATGGAGTCCGGCGACGTCCTCCCGGCTGACGGCGCTGCATACGGTGGTCCATCCGGGACGAGCCGCGTGGCCATCCAGCCGTTCTCCAACTATAGTTGTGTTACTCTAACTTTCGTTGGAGAAGGGGTTGGTCATGCAGCTCAACAAGCCGTTCGCCACGGTGACGCCGACCCTGGACGGCGACGTGCTCGCGGTTCTGGCGAGCGCTGATGTCACGTTCACGATCAGCCAGGTCCAGCGCATCCTCGGCACCGCATCAGGCGAAGGCATCCGCAAGGTCCTCAACCGGCTCAGCGCACAGGGCGTGGTGCTGCACGATGAAGTGGGGCGGACCCATACCTACCGTCTCAACACCGAGCATCTCGCAGCCCAGCCGATCATGGCGCTGTCGCGGCTGAACTCGACGTTCCTGCATCGCCTCGAACAGCATCTCACCGAGTGGGAGGGGTCGCTCCGGTACGCCGCGGTGTTCGGGTCGGCGGCGACCGGGCGGATGAGGCTGGACAGCGACATCGACGTGTTCCTGGTGCGCGCCACCGACTCTGAGGACGACGGGTGGGACCAGCGGGTCACCGAGCTCGCTCGTCTGGTCACCGCGTGGACCGGCAACGACGGCCGGATCATCGAGTACACGGAGGACGAGTTGCGCGCCGCGGTCGCCGCCGGTGAGCCTCTGCTCGACGACGTGTCGAAACAGGGCCTGACCGTTGCGGGGACACGGGCCTGGTTCACCGCGCAGCTGCGCCCGGCGAGGAGGTCCTGATGGCGGGACAGCGGAACTGTGACGCCGCGGTCACGGCCGGGCGCATGGCCAAGGCGACCGAGTTCTTCGCGGCCGCCGACCATCTCGGACCGGAGATGCCCAACGCAGCCGGGGACCTCTACGTGGATGCAGGTATCGCAGCCTCGGACGTGATCTGCTGCGTGCGGCTCGGCGTGCACTCCAACACCGGGAACCACAGCGAGGCCGTCGCGTTGCTCAAGCGGGCAGACAGGGGATCCGAGCGGTATCTGAACATCCTCCTCAACCTGAAGAACAAAGCGGCCTACACGCATCAGAACCTCGCCGCCGCGGAGTTGACGAAGATGAGCCGCGCGGCGGAGCACCTGCTCGAGGCAGCCAAGAAGGCCGTGGCCGCCCGCGGGTAGTTCGCTGCTCGTGTCGTGGGCGCGCGGGTGCGGACCCGCATGGCGACGCGGAGAGCTGGGATCTGGCTGGGACGAGGGGAATTGCCGCGCGGTAGGGGTTGTCACCGGTCGGAGCGGATCGCGGTGAGGCGCGCATCGAGCGCCGCGGCCACCGCGTCGAGCTCGCCGTCGAACAGGTCGGCATAGGTGTGGGCGGTCACCGTGATCGACGCGTGCCCCATCGCCACCTGCAGCAGACGCAGATCCGCGCCGGCCGCGCGGGCCAGACTCGCATAGGTGTGGCGCAGATCGTGCACCCGCAGTGCCGGGTAGCCCAGCGCGGTGACCTGCTCACGCCACCGCACCGCGCGCACCCAGTTCTCCCGGCTCAGCCGCGCCCCGCGCGGTGAGGTGACCGCCGGGGCGGTGCGGGCACGTCCACCGATCCGGGCGGCCAGCACCGCCACCACGGACCCCGGGATGGGCACGGTCCGCAGCCCGGCGCGGCTCTTCGGGGTGCCGGTCACCAGTCGCCCGCCGACCTGGGTCATCGACCGCCGCACCGAGATCCGGCGGCGGACCAGATCGACGTCGGCCACGTTCAGCCCGGTCAGCTCACCCCAGCGCAGCCCGGTGTAGGCCAGGATGCGCACGATGTCACCCTGCGCGCCGCACCGCCCGGCGAGCTCGTCGACCTCGGCGTGGGTGAGGTAGAGGTGCTCGGCCGGCACCAGCGGCGGAAACACCGTCACCTCGGCCGGGTTCTTCACCAGCAGACCCTCGAGCACGGCGTGCGCCAGGATCATCCGCAGCAGCGAATGCCGCCACCTTTTGGTGCGCGGCGCACAGTCCATCGCGTTCACCCACGTCTGGATCGACGCCCGGTCCACCCGGGTCACCGGCCACGCCCCGAACTGCGGCTGCACGTACAGCCGCCAGTTGTCCTCGAAACCCCGCCGGACCTTCGGGGTCACGTCCTGGCGGGTGGCCAGCCAGGACGCATAGACCGCGGCGACGGTGAACGCGTCGCCGCGATGCGGGTCGAACACCACACCCCGGTTGCGGGCGGCGATCGCCTCGGCCTCGAAGGCCTGCGCCTCGCGCCGCGTGCCGAACGTCTTGCTCCGGGTCCGCCGGTCGGGCAGCCGCCACTGCACCCGCCAGCGCAGCTCACCCGACCCCGTCCGGTAGCGGGTGATGCTCATCGCCGGCCTGCGGGACGGCCGCGGTACGGCAGCGGGGGTGTCACCGGTGCGGGTGCGCCGACAGTGTCCACGGCGGTGCCTCCCTCGGGGTCGGATGCGGGGTCGGGGGGTCGGGGGCACCCCCGCCCGCGGCCGGTGCGGCAGCGCCCGGCCCGGCGACGTCGTCGACAATGAGACGCGCCCGGCGCCCGTCCGGTTCCCATCACCGGAAGGCGGCACCCCGGCCGGGGAGGGATCTCCCACGGACGCCGCCTCGTACACGGCACAGACCCGTCGCCGGTTTTCACCGGCCGGAAGGTCCGGGTGGCCACATACTTCTCTGCATGAGAAATCGCGCCACGTCGGTGCTCATCCGCAGCGCCTACGGGACCGCGGCCGTCGAGTGGTTCCTGATCCTGGCGATCGGCACGATCCTCATCACCCGGCTGTACCTGCACCTGACCGGCTACCCGCAGATCGGTGGCGGCACCCTGCACATCGCCCACGCCCTGTGGGGTGGTGCGCTGATGATGCTGGCGCTGATCACCGGCTGGCTGTTCCTGGGCGCCACCGCGCGGGTGACGGCGGTGGTGTTGGGCGGCATCGGTTTCGGGCTGTTCCTCGACGAGGTCGGCAAGTTCGTCACCCGCGACAACGACTACTTCTACGGGCCGTCGGCGGAGATCATGTACGTCCTCGTTGTGCTGGTGTTGCTGATCAGCCGCATCGTCCGCGACTTCACCCCGCCGACCGGTGCCGAAGCCCTCGCCAACGCGGCCTCGATCGCCGCCGACGGCGTCGCCCACGGCCTGCCGGAGCGTCGTCGGCGACAGGCCGAGGAATTCCTCGAGATGGCCGCCGCCAAGGGCTTCGACGCCCCCACCGTCGACCAGGTGCGCGGCCTGCTCGACTCGAGCAAGGGCACACCGGACCGGCTGATGATCCTGCGGGACCGGGCCGTCGGCCTGATCCCCGACTTCTTCCGCAGTCCGCGCTGGGTGCCGGTCGTCGGCTGGAGCCTGGTGGCCTTCTCCACGGTCACCGTCGTCATCGGCGCGCTCAGCTTCGTGTTCACCAAGGACCGCTTCGACGACATCGACATCTACATCGAACTCGCCGACAACCGCATCGCCACCTGGATTCTGTTCCTCAGCGGCATCGCGACGCTGGCGCTGGCGTTGCCCGCCATGCTGGCCCGCCGGCGGGGGATGGCCGGGATCTGGCCGCTGCGCACCCTGCGCATCGCGTCGCTGGTGTTCATGCTGAGCAACGCCCTCGTCGACTTCGCGCTCGAAGGCTTCGGCGCGGTGCTCAACCTCGGCATCGGCCTGTTCGCACTCAGTGTGGTCAGCTATCACCTCGGGCAGGCGGTCACGGCGTCGGACGGGAAACGTGATCAACTGAGGGTGTGACTCACCTCGAACGGGCCGTGGCGGCCGAGCGCGTCGAACGGTTCGCCCCCCGCAGGGTCGACGTCCCGGGCGCGCGGCCGGCATCCGTGGTGCTGACGGTGGCCGAGAAAGACGGCAGGCAGGGGATCTGGCTGTGCAAACGGCCCCCGACCATGCGGCGTCACGCCGCCCAGTTCGCGCTGCCCGGCGGCCGGCTGGACCCGGGGGAGGACCACATCACCGCGGGACTGCGCGAGCTCGACGAGGAACTCGGGGTGCAACTGCCGCCGAGCTCGGTGCTGGGCACCCTCGACGACTACCCGACGCGCTCGGGCTTCGTGATCACCCCCATCGTCTGCTGGGCCGAGGACTACCAGGAGCCCACGCCGAACCCCGCCGAGGTGGCACAGCTGTTCTTCGTGACGTTCGCGGAACTCGCCGTGCAGCCCCGGTTCCTGACGATCCCGCAGTCGGAGCGCCCGGTGATCCAGCTGCCCATCGTCGAGGCGCTGGTGCACGCGCCCACCGCGGCGGTGATCTACCAGTTCGCCGAAGTCGTGCTGCGCGACCGCCACACCCGCGTCGACGAGTTCGAGCAGCCGGTATTCGCCTGGAAATAGACCCCTTCTGGGCCTTGTGACCGAATCGTACGGTCGTCCCACCGGATTGTGTCGTTCTCAGATACGTTCTGCGACAAGAATTTCCACCGATCAGACGACACGGATTCGGCTGGCGGGTCACTCGCCGGTTGGGTATGATGGCGGGCGTGACAGATGCCAACTCGTCGAACGCGGCGAACCCGCCCGTCGACGGCCGCTCACCGGACCGGGCTCCGGCAGCGACCCCGCAACCGCCGGCGACCGAGCCGGCGAAGGTCGTGTACCGCTACGAGTACAACGACCCCTATGCGCCGATGTCCACGCGCAAGCAGGTGCTGCTGGGCTGCGCGATCTCGCTCGTCGTGATCGCCTTCATGGTGGCCGCGCTTCTCATCGGGCGCGGATAGTCCGGTCACAGTGCCGAGACCGGGGGCCGGGATCAGCTCCGGTGACTCACCGTTGACGTCCTAGGTGGGCACGACGCCGCGCCTCACGCGGTCAGGATCATGGGCGGTAGCGGTCGACCATGCCCGTCAGCCACTCGACACCCACGGGGTTGGCGCTGTGCACCCGCACGACCTCGGGCCATACCTCGTGCTCGCACATCCACAACACCACCGGACGCGTCGTGTCGTCGGCCCCCGAGGTCGTGATCGAGAGACGGCTCCGTCACGGCATGGTCGGTCAGCATGCCGATCGCCTCCGCGCTCGTCTTCGCCCACGCCCAACCGTCGGGAGGCGTGCGCAGATCATCGACCCACAGCTTCATGGCGGTCCATCCTCTCAGATGGCTGGTGCCGGCCGCTCGGCGTCGCGCGAGTGAGAGCCATCGACCCCGCCGGCGGTGGACGCTGCGCAAAATGGGGGCCGCAAACTCGACTTCCGCCATCGGGTGATGTGTCTCACACGAGAAAGTCGGCCCCGGGGAATGAAACCGGACCGAGGGCCGTTTACAGTGGCGATGGGTGGACCAGGCCCACGCGAACCAACCACCTCGCTCGTCTGGAAGGACGCAATCATGACCGCAGCCACCACCGTCAAGGCCCCGATCCCCGCCGGCACCTGGAACATCGACGCCGTCCACTCGGCCGTCGGTTTCTCCGTCAAGCACCTCATGGTCAGCAAGGTGCGCGGCACCTTCGACACCTTCTCCGGCACCATCACCGTCGCCGAGGACGGCACCCCGGCCGTGCAGGCCGAGATCGACGTGACCTCGATCAACACCAACAACGAGCAGCGCGACGGCCACATCAAGTCGGCCGACTTCTTCGACGCCGAGCAGTTCCCCACGGCCACCTTCGTCTCCACCGGCGTGCGCGCCAAGGGCGACGACTACATCCTCGACGGCGACTTCACCCTCAAGGGCGTCACCAAGCCGGTCAGCCTCGAGCTCGAGTACAACGGCACCAACCCGGGCATGGGCCAGGGCGTCGTCGCCGGATTCGACGCCAAGACCGTCATCAACCGCAAGGACTTCGGCATCGACATCGAGATGCCCCTCGAAGGTGGCGGCGTCGTCGTCGGCGACAAGATCACCATCACCCTCGAGATCGAGGCTCTCCAGGCCTGATCTCCCGCACACCCCCGACCGGACTCGACACCCCTGAGTCCGGACGGTGCACGGACCGGCATCCACGCATCCCCCGCGTGGGTGCCGGTCTGTTCTCACCCGCCCGGGCGACAAGGGACTTTTGATGTGTCCTCGGTTACACACGCTTCGGTAGGCTGCCAGTATCGCCTTCAGGCAGGAGAAGCCCATGGGACGCAGGCGCCGCACCCGCCGTGGCGTGCCGTGGACGCGACTGAGACACCGCACCTCCGGGATGCTGTGGGGACTGCCCACGGTTCCGAGCCCCAAGACGTGGGCTCGCGTCGGCCCGGAGATGCGGGCCCGCATCGCCCGCCACGCGACCGTCACGGCGATGACCGGTGTCGTCGCCAGTAACGCGCTGATCGGCGTCGAGACCTTCCTCCTCGTCCAGCTGGCCTTCAACGGCGGGCAACTCACCTTCGCCGAAACGCTCGGCGCCCCCAACTTCCCGGCCGTCGTCGGCGCGATCATCACCGGCCTGCTGGTCAACCTGCTGCTCGGACTGCTGGTCTTCCGACCCCAGCTGCACTGGTTCATCAGCTGCCGGCCCGCCGACCATGCGCGTCGACGCTCGGTGCAACGAATACCCGGATTCCAGCTGCTCGTCACCGTGGTCGCGTGGTTCGGCGCCGCGCTGTTCTATGTGCTCGTCGCCGACGACCTCACCGTCGCGACCGTCGCCGGCGTCGCGGTGGCGTTCAGCCTCGCCGGCATGTCGAGTGCCTGCCTGACCTATCTGTTCGTCGAACGCGCCGCCCGACCGCTGGCCATCGTCGTCCTCGAGGACTTCCCGGCCAACCACGTCATGAACGGCGTCCGGATCCGGCTGCTCGCGGTGTGGGCGGTGAGTTCGGCGGTGCCGATGATCGGGCTGCTGACCGTCAACGCCGGCCGCTTCACCGGGATGCTGCCCGAGGTCTACGGCGCCGTCGACTGGACCACCGTCGTGCTCACCATCGTCGGACTCCTCGCCGGGGCCCGCGTCATCGTCCTGGTCGGACAGGCCATCACCGACCCGCTGACCGAGATGCGCCAAGCCGTCCACCGCGTCGACCACGGCGACTACAACGCCCGCGTCCCCGTCTACGACTCGTCGGAACTCGGTGTGCTGCAACACGGATTCAACGTGATGGTGCAGGGACTCGCCGAACGCGACCGGATGCGGGAGATCTTCGCCCGCCACGTCGGCGACACCGTCGCCGAACTCGCCATCAGCGACGGCGTCGGCATGCATGGCACCAACACCGAGGTGGGCGTCCTGTTCGTCGACATCGTCGGCTCGACGCGGCTGTCCCAGGACCGTAGTCCCGACGACGTCGCCGAACTGCTCAACGCGTTCTTCAGCATCGTCTTCGACGTCGTCGACCAGCACTCCGGCTTCGTCAACAAATTCGAGGGCGACGCCGCGCTCGCCGTCTTCGGGGCGCCCGTCGAACTCGACGACCCGGCCGGGCACGCGCTCGCCGCCGCCCGCGACCTCGCCGACCGCCTCGCCAAGAGCCTCGACATCCGGTGGGGGATCGGCGTCTCCTTCGGCGAGGTCTTCGCCGGCAACATCGGCGCCGAACGACGCTACGAATACACCGTCATCGGCGACCCGGTGAACGAATCCGCCCGCCTGTCCGACATGGCCAAGACCGGTCGCGTCCCCGCCCTGGCCAGCGGCGCCGCCCTCGACGCGGCCGGCGCGGAAGCCGACGAATGGGAACTCCTCGGCAGCCGCATCATGCGCGGCCGAACCCAGCCCACCGAGTTCTACGCCCCCACCGACCTCGTCGAACGACTCGGCTCGTCGCGCAACCTGATCGCCGAACTGCTTCGCCCGGCACGACGCATCGTCGGCGCCAGTCCACTGCGGCTGACGACGTTCTTCGGCGGGTGAGCACCGGAACGTCGGGACTGTCTGCTCGAGATGACTCGCCGTGTTCTGTTGGTTGAGCCGGTAGTGAGCGAAGCGAGTCACCGCGTCCTGCGGGTCGAGCGGAGCGAGCCACCGCGTCCTGCGGGTTGAGCCGGTAGCGAGCGAAGCGAGCCACGCGTCCTGCAGGTTGAGCCGGTAGCGAGCGAAGCGAGCCACCGCGTCGAAACCCCCCGGTCGCTCGAGACGGATCGTTGACGCCGTCCTACGTCGTCAATAGCGTGGGCCGCAGGATCGCGGTGACGACGCCGGGGCCACACACCACCCAGGGGGTTGCGATGAACGATTGGACGTCAGCGAACATTCCGGATCAGACAGGCCGCACCGTCGTGGTGACCGGCGCCAACAGCGGCCTCGGGGCCGAGACGGCCAAAGCGCTCGTCGCCGCCGGCGCGCACGTCATCCTGGCCTGCCGCAACACCACCAAGGCCGACGCCGTCGCGTCGAAGCTGGGACCCAACGCGACGGTCGCCGAACTCGACCTCGCCGACCTCGCCTCGGTCCGCTCCTTCGCATCGAGCTTCACCGGCGCCGACGTCCTCATCAACAACGCCGGACTCATGGCCGTACCGCTGCGGCGCACCGCCGACGGCTTCGAGATGCAGATCGGCACCAACCACCTCGGTCACTTCGCCCTCACCGCGCTGCTGCTGCCGAAGATCACCGACCGCGTCGTCACCGTGTCGTCGGGCGTGCACCAGATCGGGAGGATCCAACTCGACGACCTGAACTGGGAACAGCGCCGCTACCGCCGCTGGCAGGCCTACGGCGACTCCAAACTGGCCAATCTCATGTTCGGGCTCGAGCTCGCCAAACGACTCAAGGACGCCGGCTCGTCGAAGCAGTCGTTCATCGCCCACCCCGGTTATGCCGCAACGGAATTGCAGGGCCGCAGCGAGAACTTCACCGACGTCGTGGCGAAGCTGGGCAACAAGCTGCCGATCGCGCAGTCCGCCGCCGACGGGGCGTTGCCGCAGCTGTACGCCGCCACCATGTCGGGACTCGAATCCGGCACGTACTTCGGTCCGACCAAATTCTTCGGCCTCCACGGCGCGCCCGGACGGAACAAGTACAAGAAGGTCGCCGACGACGAGTCGTTCCGTGCGCGGCTCTGGGCCGAATCCGAACGTCTCACCGGGGAGAAGTTCGACGTGTCGGCGGGGTGAGTGCCGCAGCTCCTCACATACAGTGCGGGCTCAGTGCTGGAAACCAGCACTCAGCCCGCATTGTGCTACGTCCCCGGTCGAGGGATCACTCGACCGAGAACGCGATGCTGTTCGATGCGCCCGAGATCAGGTCGGTGACGCGGATGGTGAAGTTGCCGCCGCCCTTGAAGAAGTAGGACTTCACCGCGGTGCAGTCCTGCGTCTTGTACAGCGCCGCTTCCTTGGGCACCTTCGGTCCGGCGAGGCGGACCTCCATGCGGCACTCGTTGCCGTCGACGATGGGGCCGGAGGCGATGATCGAGTTCCAGCGCACGCCGAGGCGTGAGTTCTTCGCGAAGGTGCCCGGCGTCGTCTCCTTGGCGCCCTTCGGGTTGTAGGCCCAGACGTTGATCGACTTCACGCCGTTCGGCGCGCCCGCGCGGCCGAGCTTGCCGTAGTGGGTGACCTTGCCGCCCGACGACCCCAGCGCGGCGCTTCCGGAGTCCAGGCTGCCGCTGGCGCTGCCGAACAGGTCGTCGACCGGGTTGGCCGTCGCCGGGGCGATCGGGATCAGCATGGCGGCAGCAACCAACAAACCGGCGACACCGGAGCGCTTCATCGAGTTTCCCCCTCGTGATTTATAACGAAACGATTTAAGCATCGTCGCCGCAACTGTGCTGTGTCCCACTTCACACCCCGGGGCGCGGGTGTTCTCTGGGGGCAACAGGCCGATCGCGCAGCGAGCGATACGGCGGCCGAGGGGCGGACCGTCCGACGATGTGAGTGGCGGGTCGCGGACGAGTAGAGTTCCGCGGGTTCACCACCCCGATACAGAGGAGTCCGCGGTGCGGAAGTCCGCGCAGACCGCCCCCGACGCGGTGTCACCGGCCACCATCTCGCCGGCCGACCGCCAGTCCGTCCTGCTGACGCTGCGCTCACCGAGTCGGCTGCGCACCGAGGTCCTCGCCGGACTCGTCGTCGCGCTGGCCCTGATCCCCGAGGCGATCTCGTTCTCGATCATCGCCGGCGTCGACCCGCGGGTCGGCCTGTTCGCGTCGTTCACGATGGCGGTGACCATCGCGATCGTCGGCGGACGACCCGCGATGATCTCGGCCGCGACCGGTGCGGTCGCGCTGGTCGTCGCACCGCTCGTCGAGAGTCACGGCCTGCAGTACCTGATCGCCGCGGTGCTGCTCGGGGGCATCTTCCAGGTCCTGCTGGGTGCGCTCGGGGTCGCCAAGCTGATGCGATTCATCCCGCGCAGTGTGATGGTCGGCTTCGTCAACGCGCTGGCCATCCTCATCTTCTCCGCGCAGGTGCCGCATCTGCTGGGCGTGCCGTGGCTGGTGTACCCGATGGTGACCGCCGGTATCGCGATCATCGTCTGGTTCCCGCGCCTGACGACCGTGGTGCCGGCGCCGCTGGTCGCCATCGTGCTGCTGACCGGGGTGACCCTGATCGCGAGCCTGAACGTGCCGAATGTCGGTGACGAGGGCGAACTCCCGGACAGCCTGCCGACGCTGCTGGTGCCCGACGTGCCGTTCACCTGGGAGACCTTCACCGTCATCGCGCCGTACGCGCTCGCCATCGCCGTCGTCGGTCTCCTCGAGTCGCTGATGACCGCGAAACTCGTCGACGACATCACCGACACCCACTCCAACAAGTCCCGCGAAGCCGTCGGGCAGGGAGTCGCCAATCTGGTCACCGGCCTCTTCGGCGGCATGGGCGGCTGCGCGATGATCGGCCAGACGATGATCAACGTCAAGGAATCCCGTGCGCGCACGCGCATCTCGACGTTCCTGGCCGGCGTCTTCCTGCTGATACTCGTTGTGGGACTGGGCGATGTGGTCGCCAAGATCCCGATGGCCGCGCTGGTCGCGGTGATGATCATGGTGTCGGTCGGCACCTTCGACTGGCACAGCATCAACCCGAAGACGTTGCGCCGCATGCCGAAGTCGGAAACCGTCGTGATGCTGGCGACGGTCGCGGTGACGGTCGCGACGTCGAATCTGGCGTACGGCGTCGTCGTCGGCGTGCTGACCGCGTCGGTGCTGTTCGCGCGTCGCGTCGCGCATATGACGGAGGTGGTCGAGGTCGCCGGACCTGACGCCAACACGCGCGTGTACAAGGTCCGGGGCGAACTGTTCTTCGCCTCGAGCAACGACCTCGTCTACCAGTTCGACTACACCGCCGGCGAATCCAACGTCGTCATCGACCTCAGCGACTCGCACGTCTGGGACGCGTCGTCGGTGGCGACCCTCGACGCGATCACCACCAAGTACGAGGCCAAGGGCAAGGACGTCACGATCGTCGGGCTCAACGACGCCAGCGCCGAACGGCACGGCCGGTTGAGCGGGCACCTCGGCGGGGAGTAGCGCGGTGTCGTGCCGGTTCCTACTGCTGGGCTGAGCCGGTTCCTCGCGCAGCGAGGCGCCCTACCGCTGGCTGAGCCGGTACCGAGCGCAGCGAGGCACCCTACTGCTGGCTGAGCCGGTACCGAGCGCAGCGAGGCACCGCGTCGAAGCCACCCGCAAGCCGACATCGAACCCGCTGGGGATCGAGCTACTACCTGTGGATACGACAGTGCCGCAGGCCTCGCCATCGTCCACAGTCGATCCATGTCCGGCTTCGTCTACATCCTCGAGTGCGCCGACGGCAGTCTGTATGTCGGCAGCACGCGCAACGTCGAGCACCGCGTCAACCAGCACATGAGTGGGAAAGGTTCGAGGTACACGCGCTCACGGCTTCCTGTTCGTCTCGTCTATCAAAGAGAGTTCCCGCATATCGGTGAGGCGCATGCGGCCGAACGCCGCCTGCACGGTTGGTCGCGTGCAAAGCGTCGTGCGCTCGTCGAAGGGAGAATGGATCTGCTGCCCGGCCTCGCGATGAAGGGTGGGCAGCGGAGGCTCATGATCGACCCATGAGGGTGGCGGTGCGGGGGCTTCGACGCGGTGCCTCGCTGCGCTCGGTACCAGCTCAGCCGGCGGTGGGGGTGGCGGTGCGGGGGCTTCGACGCGGTGCCTCGCTGCGCTCGGTACCGGCTCAGCCGGCAGTGGAGGTGGCGGTGCGGGGGCTTCGACGCGGTGCCTCGCTTCGCTCGGTACCGGCTCAGCCAGCGGTGGGCAGCCGTCAGCCGGCGGGCATCGGGGCAACGATTGAACCCCAATGCTCGAACGTGCGTTCGATCCGGGTGTATGGTGGCGACATGTCCATCGGCATCCAGGGCTCGTTGTTCGCCGAGGTCGCCGCAGAAACGGCGCTCGGCGACCTGTCGACCTCGATGACGCGGCGTCCACTCACCGACGGTGCGTGGGTGGACCTGTGCCCGGGGTGGATCGGCGGGCCGGACGAACTCTTCGACCGCCTCCGCGAGAACGTCCCCTGGCGGGCCGAACGGCGTCAGATGTACGACCGTGTCGTCGACGTCCCGCGGCTGGTCTCGATCTACCAGAAGGACGATCCGTTTCCCGACGGGCTGATCACCGACATGCGGGCCGCGTTGAGCCGCCACTACCGGGACGAGCTGCCCGAGGGGTTCGCGACCGCCGGCATCAGCCTCTACCGCGACGGCAACGACTCGGTCGCCTGGCACGGTGACCGCATCGGCCGGGCGTCGACCCACGACACGATGGTGGCGATCGTCTCCTTGGGAGCCCCGCGCCCACTGATGCTGCGCCCGCGAGGCGGTGGCAAGTCGCTGAAGTTCACCCTGTCGTCGGGCGACCTGCTGGTCATGGGCGGCAGCTGCCAGCGCACCTGGGAACACGCGGTACCCAAGGTGCGCGGCGTCGGCGCCCGGATCAGCATCCAGCTGCGGCCGCCCGGGGTGTGGTGAGCGAGCCAGTCCTGGGCGTCGAGCGGGTTGTGGGGTGGTTGCTCGTTTCGACGCGGTGGCTCGCTGGCGCTCGCTACCGGCTCAACGAGCAGGGGTGGTCGCTCGTTCGACGCGGTGGCTCGCTGGCGCTCGCTACCGGCTCAACGAGCGGGGGTGGTCGCTCGTTCGACGCGGTGGCTCGCTGGCGCTCGCTACCGGCTCAACGAGCGGGGGGCGGTGGCTCGCTACCGGCTCGACGAGCGGGGTCGCGAGCTCAGCCGGCGTTCGAGATCGGCGTGATCGGCAACCGCAGGGCGGCGGGTGCGTACTCGGGGACCGTGGGACGGACCGGCGGCACCGGGGCGACCGGCTCATACGACGCACCGAGCTCCGGCCGCGGATCGGCCTCACCGGCGTTGGGCCACATGGCGAGTGCGCGTTCGGCCTGCGCGGTGATCGTCAGCGACGGATTCACGCCGAGGTTCGCCGACACCGTCGAACCGTCGACGATGTGCAGGCCCGGGTGGTTGAACACACGGTGATACGGGTCCACGACGCCGTCGGCGGCGGACCGTCCGATCGAGCAACCGCCCAGGAAATGCGCGGTCATCGGGATGTTCAGCCAGTCGACGATGGAACCGCCGGCGTCGCCGTCGATCTCGTCGGCCATCTTGCGGACCGCCTCGTGGCCGACGGGGATCCAGGTCGGCGGGGGCTCGCCGGCACCCTGCTTGCTGCGCAACATCGGTCCGAAACGTCCTCGGCGGGCGAACAATTCGAGGGAGTTGTCGGCGGTCTGCATCACCAGCGCGATGATCGTGCGTTCCGACCAGCGTCGCACCGACAGGCCCCGCAACGTGACGAGCGGGTGCTTGATCATCTCGACCAGAGCCGCCAGCGGACGAGGCAGACGGCTGTCGCCATCGATCAGCATCGCCTGCAACAGTCCGATCAGGTTGCTGCCCTTGCCATAACGCACCGGCTCGATGGGCGTGTTCGTTCGGGTGGAACGACGACGTGATCGCCACACCCTCGGTGTAGTCGACCTTCAGGTCGGTGGCGGTCGCGGCCAGGACGGCCTCGGAGTTGGTGCGGACCACCTTGCCCAGACGCGACGACAGCCCGGGAAGGGTTCCGCTCTGCTGCATGTCCAGCAGAAGCTTGTTGGTGCCGTAGGTGCCGGCGGCGAAGACGACGTGGTCGGCGGTGAACGACCGGCGACCACGACGCGACCGGCGTCGACCCGTCCGATGCGCCCCGACCGTGTGCCCGCCTCCGGAACGCGGGCGGACGGTGTCGACGGTGGTCAGCGGAATGACCGTCGCTCCCGCCTGCTCGGCGAGATACAGGTAGTTCTTGACCAGCGTGTTCTTCGCGCCGACCGGGCAGCCGGTCATGCAGGCGCCGCAGTCGGTGCAGCCGGTACGGGCCGGGCCGGCACCGCCGAAGTACGGGTCCTCGACGGTCTTGCCCGGCTCACCGAAGAAGACGCCGACAGGGGTGTGGACGAACGTGTCGCCGACGCCCATGTCCTCGGCGACCTTGCGGATCACCCGGTCGGCCGGCGTCACCTTCGGGTAGGTGGTCACGCCGAGCATGCGTGACGCCTGGTCGTAGTAGGGGTCGAGTTCGGCGGCCCAGTCGGTGATCCGGCCCCAGTGCGGGTCGTCGAAGAAGGCGGGGAGCGGCCGGTAGAGCGTGTTCGCGTAGTTGAGCGAGCCTCCGCCCACACCCGCACCGGCCATGACCAGCACGTCGCGCAGGAGATGCATGCGCTGCACGCCGAACATACCGAGTGCCGGTGCCCACACGTAATCCCGGAGGCGCCAACTGGTCTTGGGGAGGTCGGCGTCGGTGAAACGACGACCCGACTCGATGACCGCGACGCGATAACCCTTCTCCGTCAACCGGAGTGCGGCCACCGAACCGCCGAAACCGGAACCGATGACGATGGCGTCGTAGTGGTCGACGTCATGACGAACGGCGTCACGAACACGGGAGCGGGTCACTGGGCGAGGGTCCTCTCGGGATCGGTGTCGATTGCGGTGGTCTCAACGGCTTCGGCGACGGCCGGGACGGCGTCGTCGAAGCGGTGGTCGGCGGCCTCGAAGGACGCCATCTGCCGACGGAAGTCACTGGTGAACTTGGGCCACATCACCGAGTTGCGTCCGGTGGAGTCGAGGTACCAGCTCGAGCAACCGCCCGAATTCCACACCGTGCGTTCGAGTTCGGGGTCCAGGTCGGCGTTGTAGGAGTCCTGCGCGGCCTGGGTGACCTCGAAGGTCGAGTGTCCGGACCGGGTGACCTCGGCGATCGTCTTCGACATGTAGTACGCCTGTGGTTCGAGCATCAGCACGATCGAGCTGTGGCCCAGGTTGGTGTTGGGGCCGTACAGGAAGAACAGATTCGGGAAGCCGTGGACCTCGACGCCGCGGTATGCGCGCGGCGAGCCCTGCCACGTCTCCGCCAGGGTGCGTCCGTCGCGCCCGGTGACGACCTTCGCGATGGGCGGTTCGGTGGGGGTGAATCCGGTGGCGAAGATGACGGTGTCGACCTCGTGCTCGCGGCCCTGATCGTCGACGGCGCCGTTCGCGGTGAGGCGGGTGATGGCGCCGGTCACGGTGGCGTTGTCCCGCTGCAGGGCGGGGAACCACTTGTTGGTCAACAGCATCCGCTTGCAGCCGATGGTGTAGTCGGGGGTGAGGCGCTTGCGCAGGGCACGGTCGCGGACCTGAACGCGGAGCTGTGCCAGGGCAAGGGTTTTCGCGATCGGCAGCAGCTTGGGGTTGCGCGCCATCATCAGCACGTAGGCCTCGCGGTAGGCCCACACCATGCGTCGGACCAGGCGATGGACGCCGGGGACGCGCTTGTAGACGGCGCGTTCCATCGGGCCGATGTTGCGGTCGAGGCGTGGCACGACCCAGGCGGGGGTGCGCTGGAAGACGGTGAGATGTCCGACGGCGTCGACGATCTCGGGCACGATCTGGATCGCCGACGCGCCGGTGCCGACGATCGCGACCTTACGTCCGCGCAGGTCGTGGGTGTGGTCCCAGTGGGCGGAGTGGAACATCGTGCCGGTGAACCCGTCGGCGCCCGGCACCTCGGGTAGTCCCGGCTCGGACAGCGCGCCCGGCGCGGCGACGAGGAAGCGGGTGCGGATCCGGCCGGTGGTCGTGTCGACGACCCACTCCTGCGCGGCACCGTCCCAGCGGGCCGCGGTCAGCGCGCAGTCGTAGCGGATCTGGTCCTCGTAATCGGCGGCGACGGAACGCAAATAGTTGTGGATCTCGTGGCGTCGACCGTAGGTGTGCGACCAGTCCGGGTTCGGGGCGAACGACAGCGAGTACAGCGAGGTCGGGACGTCGCAGGCGGCACCCGGGTAGTCGTTCTCGCGCCAGACCCCGCCGGCGCCGCCGGCGCGCTCGATGGCGAGCGTCTGCAGCCCGGGATGGTCCTTGCGCAGCCGGTGAAGTGCGGCGAGGCCGCCGAATCCGACGCCGACGACGAGAACGTCGACGCGTTCGGGGAGCGAACTGAGTTCAGTCATGGGTCAACAGGTCCTTCCAGACGGGCAGAAGACGGTCGAGGTAGTCGCGGTCGGCGGCGGGGGATCGCAGGATGCGCGACACCGCGAGGCCGCGTGCGAGTTCGATGGACAGTTCGAGTTCCTGCGGGGTGTACCGGTCGCCGAACAGCTCGGCGCAACCCACGGCGAGGGCGTCGGAGACCCGCTGTTCGAGCGGGATGAGGGCGGTGCGCAGGCCGACGTCACAGCGGGCGGCCACCCAGAGCTCCAGGGCGGCGTCGAACAGCGGTCCGCTGAACGCCTCGATCAGGACTTCGAGTCCCTCCTCACCCGTACGCGGGCGGGACAGGACCTCCTCGAGACGACGGTCGACGAGGTGTGCGACGGCCGCGACCACCAGCGATTCCCGGGTGGGGAAGTGGTGCAGCAGTGCGCCGCGGGAGACGCCTGCGCGCCGGTTGACCTCCTGGGTGGTGGTGGCCGCGTAGCCGACCTCGACCAGCGCTTCGACCGCGGCGTCGAGGACCCGGGTGCGGGTCGCCGCGGTGCGTTCGGCCTGGGTTCGCCGACGCGGAGTGCTGGTGGGCTCGGTCACAGTGGTGAGCGTAACACACAAACAGTCCGGACTGCTCGTAAGTGGGTGGGGGGTTTCGACGCGGCGCCTCGCTGCGCTCGGTGCCGGCTCAACCGGCGGAGGGGGCGGGTGTCTCGCGTCGTGAGGTGCCGGTTCAACCGGCGGAGGGGGTTTCGACGCGGCGCCTCGCTGCGCTCGGTGCCGGCTCAACCGGCGGAGGGGGCGGGTGTCTCGCGTCGTGAG
>NZ_WXYI01000022.1:56361-59649 GCF_009872315.1 Gordonia sp. YY1
GTGCCGGTTCAACCGGCGGAGGGGGTTTCGACGCAGCGCCTCGCTGCGCTCGGTGCCGGCTCAACCGGCGGAGGGGGCGGTGCCGGCTCAACCGGCGGAGGGGGCGGTGCCGGCTCAACCGGCGCAGGCAGCGAAAAGTCTAGTGATAAATAACTGATTCTCAGATATAGTTGTCAGGAGTTCGCGACCGGACGGTCACCGTCCCCCTGAGCTCGGGCCGGGAGTCGGTATGTGTGCCCGACTCCCGGCCCGATACCCCGGTCTCAGGCCGAGGCCGGCGAACTGTGCACGAATCGGGTGCGGATCGCCTCGAGGTCGGCGTCGTCGAGTTCGAGGCCGCGGGTCAGGTAACCGTCGAGACCGCCGTAGGAGTCGTCGGCCGCTTCGTACGCGACATCGAGATACCTGCTGTCGCAGGAGAAGGCGGGCTCGTAGGCGGGCACACGTTCGGAGCCGAGGTTCTCGAGGATCGAATCCAGGGTGGCCTGTCTGCTGGTGACCGCATAGGTGTCGGTCAGCAGGTAGTCCTCCAGCATCACCTCGCGGTCGACGCCGGCGATGTGGTGGAGGAGTACGGCGGCCCAGCCGGTCCGGTCTTTGCCGGCGGCGCAATGGAACAGCTGGGGGCCGTCGGTACGCGCGATCGTCCGCAGCAGGCTGGCGAAGCCCGCCCGGCAGGCCGGGTCCGTCACGAAGGTCTGATAGTTCACCAGCATCGCCTGGTAGGTCTGTGCCGCGGTCATCAGCGAGGAGACCTCGGACTCGGGGATGCCGGGAACCGGGTGGTGGTGCCACCGGGCGCCGCGGATCTCGACGTTCGGATGCCTGGCGACCTCGTTGGGTTGGCGCAGATCGTGGATGGCGGTCAGGCCGAACGTGGCCATGGTGGCCAGATCGTCGGCGTCGAGTTCGAGGCGGTTGGAACGGAACAGGACCCCGCGCCGTAACCGGCCACCGGCCGCGGCGTAGCCGTCGCCGGTCCCCGCGAGGTCGCGGAAGTTGTCGGCGGAGAGCAGCCGGGGGAGTGCGGCGACGGCTTCGGGTGTCGGAGTTGCCTGGTGCGTCGTCGGTGTGAACCGTCCTTCGTCTGGGGGTCGAGGTCGTCCGCGAGAACGCCGGCGAGTTCTGTCCACTGGGACAGGGGTGCATCGCTGGAATCGCTGAGTACGTGCAGGGCCAGGTGATCGGCGCCGGCGTCGCGCTGCTGCCTCATCCGCTCCCTGATCTGGTCCGGGTCGGGGCCGGCGACCAGTGCGTCGACGAGCCGGTCGCTGCCCCCGCCGGAGAAATCCCCGTCGTCGAATCCCATGGCTCGCAGATTCTTCTGGTATCCCGGAAGGTGCAGGTAGTTCCCGAGATTGGCCCGTCCGAGACGGCGGCGATCGGCCGCGTCGCCGGTGGTGACGACCTTGACCTCGGTGGCCAGCGTCGCGGTCGATCCGAGCCATTCGCGCTGGCGGGCGGTGCGTTCGGGGGTCACGAGCTGGGTGATCGCCCCGTGGGTGCGTCGACCGGCGAGCTCGAGCATCTTGGGACCGTTCGCGCCGATCATGCACGGGATCGGCTGCGGTCGACTCGCCTCGAGAGTGTCAAGGTAATTCTCGAGCAGGGACAACGGATTACGGTAACTGCCTGGCGGCGCCATCGACGGATGGCTGACGCCGACGCCCAACACCATCCGGTTCGTGGGGTCGTCCCACGTGCGGGCGAGGTCGGCGGCCGCCAGGTCCCAGATGCTCAATACCGCGGTGGCGGTGACGATCTCGGTGGTGGCCGCGGTGATCTCGGTGAGGGCGGAGAGGTCCCCTCGTACGTCGGCGAGCCACAGCGTCTGGAATGACGCGCGTTCGGCGCATCGCCCGGTGTCGGCCGCTCCGCTACGCCGCGCGCGGCCGAGACTGGTGAATACTCCGGTGGAACCGACTCTCGCAGAAGACATGCCATTACTCTAGTACTAGACTAATGGCTTTACCGGTGTCGTTTTCAGGCGTCCCCGGCCGAGTGGCGCATCGCGGTCAGTGCGGCACGGAGCTGTTCGACGTCCTGGATGGTGCTGCCTTTCATCCCGAAGTCGATGGCCGTCAGGGCGCGGGTGGCCTCGTCGACCTTCGTGCGGCCCGCCTTGGTGATCGTGACACAGGTCGCGCGCCGGTCCGTCGGATGGGGGCTGCGCTCGAGGAGGTCACGCGCCTCGAGGCGGTCGGTGGCCAGGGTGGCCGTGGTCGCGTGGACGAGGAGGTTGCGGGCCAGGCTCGAGATCAGGCGGGTGCCGGTCTCCGACAGCTGCAACGTCATCAGCAGCAGATAGTCGGTCATGTTCAGGCCGTGGGCCTTGAGCTCGGAATCGACGGAATCGGCGACGATGCGCTGGTAACGCAACAGGGACGTCATGGCGAGAAAGCGCTGCTCGTCGCCGTCGAGTCCCTGTTGCTCCCAGTAGTGTTTGGCCCAATCGACCGGATCGGTGATGTCAGGCATTCTCTTTGCGCGTGCCACGTGTTCCCCTCAACCGATATGCGGTGATCCTGTAGAAATGAGATTGCTCAATTGTATATAACTCTATGGATGCACCGTAGGGGAACGCCGATCGCCTACAGTGTGACCTTCACCGCGTCGACCTTCACCGCGTGACGCGATCGCATCGCCTTCTTGTCCAGCTTCCCCACGGCTGTGCGCGGTAGGGAGTCGGTCAGATGGATTTCCTTGGGAATCTTGTAACCGGCCAGGAGGGCTCGACCACGGGTCGCGATGTCGGCGGGGTCCGGCGGCTTCGCACTGTCGGCCGGCACGATGAGTGCGACCAGCCGCTCGCCCATCGCCTCGTCGGGAATCCCGAAGCAGGCGACGTCGGCAACCTCGGGCAGGGTGCAGAGCGCCTGCTCGACCTCCGCCGGATAGATGTTGACTCCGCCCGACACCACCATGTCCGACAACCGGTCGGTGATCCAGACGTAACCGTCGGCATCCATGCGACCGATCTCGCCGAGGGTGAACTCGTTGCCGCTACGCACGCCGGAGGTGTAGCTGATCCCGTGCCCCGAGGTGTCCCGGAACCACAGGGGCCCTTCGGTACCGGGTGGTGCGGGATTGCCGTGCTCGTCGGCGATGTAGGCCTCGAACGGAGGCACCGCCCGTCCCACCGAGCCGGGGCGGTCGAGCCAGTCCTGTGCGCTGATCATGCAGGTGGTGCCGACCTCGCTGGCGCCGTAGCTGTAATGACCAGGGACGTTGTGGACGGTGTGGCGCCAGTGAATAGGTGAGGACCTCCGGTATCGGTGTGGTTACCAC